>CANHIS010000016.1 GCA_947460255.1 Bacteroidota bacterium | reverse complement strand
TACCGATAAAGCGGTAAGGCCTACCAATGTGATGGGCGCTTCTAAACGTGTTGCAGAAATTTATGTGCAAAGCTTAGGTCAAGTAAGCAAAACCAAATTCATAACCACACGATTTGGAAATGTGTTAGGCAGCAATGGTTCAGTGATCCCAATTTTTGCGCGACAAATTGAACGCGGCGGACCAGTTACAGTGACCCATCCTGATGTGACGCGCTTTTTCATGACCATCCCAGAAGCTTGTTTGCTTGTTTTAGAAGCAGGAACTTATGGTCAAGGTGGTGAGATTTTCCTTTTCGATATGGGAAAATCTGTCAAAATAAAAGATTTGGTAGAAAAGATGATCAAGCTTTCAGGGCTAACGCTGAATAAGGATATAACGATCAAATACACAGGCTTACGACCAGGTGAAAAGCTTTACGAAGAATTGCTCAACGACAAAGAAAATACAGTTGAAACGCACCACAAACGAATCATGAAAGCTTTGGTGCAAGAGTTCGATTTTAATTTGGTTGAACAAGCAATCAATGAAATGATTCCATTCTTCGAAACCCAAAACAACGAAGAAATAGTTAAAAGAATGAAGCTTTTGATTCCGGAATACAAATCAAAAAACAGTGTTTTCGAACAGCTTGATTAAGCAATAAATACACTTTTAGCATCCTAAATTTTTACCATGAATCAACGCGTGCACAAAACCAAAATTCAGCTTCGATTTTCAGACATCGATATGCTCCGTCACGTGAACAATGCGAAGTTCGCGACCTTCATGGAAAATGCAAGGATGCAATATTACCGTGATTTAGTTGCGCAACAGCACGATTGGAGTGAAGTTGGTTTAATTATCGCGCGATTGGAATTCGATTTCAAAATTCCGGTGTTTTTAAACGATGATTTTTATGTGGAAACGTGGGTGAGCGCAATTGGATCCAAAAGCGTAACCTTCGATTATCGATTTATGGTAGATACTGATACTGGTTCGATCATAAAGGCAACAGGAAAATCAGTGGTTGTTTGTTTTCATTACAAGCAAGAAACCTCGATTCCTGTTCCGCAACTTTGGAAAGATAAAATCAATGAATTTCAAGGCTCCAACTTTTAATTGTAAAATGTTTGAGCCTAATCGCCGGATTATAAGTAAATGTAATTTGATAATTTAATTTTATCGAGTTGCAAATCAGTTGTTTGTGAAATTTGTTAACTTTTCGTTAATATTCAATTAAACCTCTTTGCACTTGAATGGTCTGCCGCAATGTTAATTTCTGCTGAATGGAAAAACTACCAACTCAAACGCGCGTTTTTAATCAAATCATTTCATTTAAAACCGCTTTCGCATCTGCACTTTTGCTGTTTGCTACGCTCGATGGAGAGACTCAATCTTTGCCCAACGACATGACTTTTAGTTCGGATGGCAAAATGTTGTACACCGGAAAAGTTAACCCAACTGGATTGTACGATTCAACAATCATACGAGAGTTTCGGCTTTCGTTTGCGCAGCCCAATTACTGGACCCTTCTCACAAATAATTATGCAACTAGAACGCACATTCCAGCAACATTAACAGTAGATGGAATTACTCTCGATAGTGTTGGAGTGAGTTTTAAAGGTAACACGTCTTATCAAGGAACGGGTACTTCTCAGAAAAAATCTTTCAGTATTAAAACCGAAGAATTTCGCGATAACCAAGATTTGATGGGCTATTCGACATTGAATCTCAACAATGCATACCAAGATGAATCTTTTTTACGAGAGGTTTATTTTTTGCATCAAATCCGTCGACACATTCCTGCTGCAAAAGCCAACTTTGTTCATTTGTATATCAATGATCAAGATTGGGGTTTGTATCCAAATGTTCAACAATTGAATAAGGATTTTCTTGAAGAATGGTTCTTTAGCAACGATGGCGCAAATTTTAGAGCGCATGTTAGAACAGTTGGAGGTCCGGGCGGTGGTGGACCAGGCGGCGGAGCGCAATGGGGCGATGGAACAGCAGGATTGAATTATTTAGGAGCAGATACTGCACTCTATCAAACCAAATACACGTTAAAAAGTAGCGATATCAGTAACTCATGGCAACATCTTGTGGATGGATGTTATGAATTGAACAATACTGCAGCGGCAAATATTCCAACTGATTTGCCAGCATTTTACGACATCGACCGCGCGTTGTGGTTTTTGGCTTCCGAAATTGCATTTTCCGACGATGATAGTTATGTGTTTAAAGGTAAGATGGATTATTACGTGTATTTCGATCCAGAAACTAATCGGCTTACACCAATAGAATTTGATGGCAACAGTGTAATGGCAAGCAATGCTCTGAATTGGAGCGTTTTTTACAATGTCACCAATGCAAATTATCCGTTGTTGAATAAATTGCTCACTGTTCCTGCTATTCGCCAGAGATATTTAGCGCATTTCCGCACGATTATTCAAGAGGAAATGAATATTGCAAATTGTGATGCAATCCTCGACAATTACAAAGCTCAAATTGATGCCTTGGTTCAGAGCGATCCTAAAAAGCTATACACCTACAATCAATTTGTTGCAGAGGAAACCGCGATGAAAGATTGGATGGAAAGCCGAGTAAATTATCTAAATACAAATACTGAAATCCAGCAAGTTGCACCAACAATTTCTTCAGCTCTTTACAAGAATTCAAATGGAGCAGAATGGGAGCAGCCAGACGCAGCTACAGCGGTCACTGTTAATGCTACAGTTACTTCTGCTTCAGGCATTGATCATGTGAATTTGTTCTATTCCAATCAACTCACAGGAACGTTTATGGAGACGCTCATGTTCGATGATGGAGCGCACAACGATGGAGGCGCGAATGATGGAATTTATGGGGCTGAAATCCCCGGTTACTCAGCTGGAATATATGTTCGCTTTTATGTTGAAGCAGTTTCTGCAAATGTAACGAAGTCAGCGTCATACCTGCCTACTGGAGCCGAACATGACGTGTTTGTTTACCAAGTTAAGGCCAATCAATCTGAAATAACAGGTGTTGTAATTAATGAGGTCATGGCATCCAACAATAGCGGCGCCTCAGATGAAGTAGGTGAATTTGAAGATTGGATAGAACTGTATAATAACAATGTTAATCCAATCGATTTAAGCGGTTTTTACCTATCGGACAATTTGCTCAATCTTCCTAAATGGGAAATCCCTGCAGGAACTGTTATTCCCGGCAATGGTTACCTGATTTTTTGGGCCGATGAAGACAGCGCTCAAGGAAGCAGACACTGTAATTTTAAATTATCTGCATTGGGAGAATCTGTGATGCTTTTAGATGCAGGATTGAATTTGGTCGATTCATTGAACTTCGGACCTCAAACTTCCAATGTGGCTTACGCCAGAGTACCCAATGGAACTGGAGCTTTTGTTAATCAAGCTGGGACATTTGCAGCTAACAACAACAATGTTCCAAATGGAATGGACAATTTATTTACCAATAATTTTGTGATTTTTCCTAATCCTGCTCAAGACCAAATTCGAATAGTTCTAAATAACGTTTCAGAAAGCCCTCGCTTCTCGATCTACAATACGCTTGGTCAGGTATTACAAACTGGATCTTTAAACAGTGAAACCATTGTAGATATTTCTGAACTTTCTTCTGGTATTTACTTCCTTCAAATTGGTTCGAAAGCCCAACGATTCGTTAAAAGTAATTGATCAAAACAATGATTTTTAAGGATCAACGATTATCTAGGGGTTAACTTTTACTTAATATTCATTTAACGTATATTGCGGAATATTTTCAAACGATGTTGAAGCGAATTATTCCAGCGATAGTTATTGCTATCGGTCTGATTTCATGTTCAAAAGAGGCCGGAGAAGGCGGTACGTCCTCCATTCAAGGAAAGATTTTTGGTTATGACGTAAATACTTCTGGAATCGTTACCGATAGCGCATATGTGCAAGATGCGAGAGTTTACATTACTTACGGCGATGGAACAACAGTAGATGATGACATTAGAACATCATATACAGGCGATTATGTTTTTCGTGGACTGAGAAAAGGTAAATACACTATTTTCGTTTATTCTCAATGCAATAGTTGTCCATTTAACCAAGAAGTAGTGAAACAAACTGTCGAAATCACCGAAAATAAGCAAGAGGTTATAGCCCCCGATATCAAGATTTTCGATTAATGGCTGAAAATCAAGTTTCGTTTCCTGCTCTTCAGCATTTTGAACCAGTTTCATTGCAGCAACTCGATAGAGTTAAACTGATGAATCGGGTAGATCAAAAGTTTATCCTTCATCAACATGAACTCAATGATTTGTTGGCAGAAATTCTGCACAGCTATAACGTGCTTGAAATTGATGGGAAACGGTTATTCAAATACAGCAGTCTATATTACGATACAGACGCACTGAATTTTTACACCGACCACCACAATGGAAAACCCAATCGAATTAAAATTCGCAGTCGAGAATATCTTGATACAGGCACTGCATTTTTCGAAATAAAGAAGAAAATCAAAGGATTCAGAACTGAGAAATACAGAATTAAAAAATCTGGAGATACCTTAAACGACGAGCAATTAGAGCAAGAATTGTTGATCTTTCATCAACTTGACCATATTTCATTAGTACCCTCTATTCTCATTGACTACTCTAGAATTACTCTCAGCGCGAAAGATCTATCTGAACGTGTGACCATCGATACGGAACTTTGTTTCAAAAAGGAAAGTGGTGTAGAATCAATGGACGGATTGGTGATTATCGAAGTAAAACAAGACCAAGTAAAACGCGAAAGTCCGATCATTCAAGCACTACGCAAACGTAGAAATCGTCCTTTCGGAATTTCAAAATACGCAATGGGCATGGTGCTCATGAATGCTGTTGAAAAAACAAATGCATTCAGACATAAAATTTCTAAAATCAAACAATTGATTTCAAATAATGGAGCCAATAGAAGCAATTAATGAAAGCTTAAGCGCTACTGGAGCGCACAGTTTAACTGATTTCGGAATTCGTTTCGGAATCAACTTCTTCGTGATATTTGTTTTAGTCAGGTTGCTCTATTATCCGTTAAGAAAAAACCGTGATTTCCTTTTCACCTTTTTCCTTTTCAATATCATCAATTTCTTGATCTGCTTTTTGTTGAGCAGTGCGAAGCTAAAGATGGGCTTTGCTTTCGGACTTTTCGCGATTTTCTCCATTCTTCGTTATAGAACGGTTACTGTGCCAGTTCGTGAAATGGGATATTTCTTTATCTCGGTTACCCTCGGAATTATCAACGCGTTAACCACTAGCGAACAAGGCATGATTATGCTCGTTATCGCAAATCTGATCATCCTCAGTGTGGCATGGATCATCGATCACAAAGTGCGCGTTACACACGAAAACTATAAGGAAGTTATTTACGATCGTATTGATTTGATCTCACCTGAAAAACGAGATGAAATGATCAAAGATCTTCGTCAAAGAACCGGATTAAATATTCACAGAGTGGAGTTTTCAAAAATCGATTTCTTCAAGGATACTGCACGAATTTTTGTCTTTTACAATGATTATAGAAACGATGCTGAAGTAGCCATCAGTAAAGGTGGAGATGATGATTAAAAAAATCCTGGTTTCAGCTTTAATTATTGCCTCAACTTCAGTTGTTTTTGCGCAAGCGGATCAACGGGATCTTCACCTTTGGACAGCCATTGAAGTCAACCACAAGCTTAATAAAAAAGTTGAGCTTTCGGCGCAGTTTCAATCACGCTTCGACCGTGAAATAAATCGCCTCAGAGGGAATTACTTTAGCATTGATGCATCTCGAAAACTAGGTAATGGATTCAGACTCTTGTTGGATGCACGATTTGCTACTTCTAGCAGATGGGACAAATATCGCTTCGGGATTGGCTTGCAGAAAAATGTCAAGTTCGATGAGAAAGGAAACAATGAATTAAAACTCAGAGCCCTCTATCAATACCAGTTTTTCCCCACAGCCGATGTTCAATATGGCATCGATGTTCCACAACAGAACTACCGATTTAGGGCCTCATTCACCAAGAAAATTATCAAGAAAACGTACTTAACAATACAGTCTGAACCCATGTGGAGATCCGAAGCGGGCAGCTTTTTCTTTCGCAGAGTGCGTTCAACAATTAGTGTGAAAAGATCATTGCCAGGGCCTTGGGAAATACAAGTTGGTTACACTCGTCAGTTTAACTTTAACAACCCAGCGGATATACAGATTGTCTCTACAACTTTGTCCTACGAATTGAAGCGGAAAGCGAAAGCTGAAAAAAGAACGATTTCCACTCCTGCATTCTAATTGTTCTGAAGGTGTCTAAATTTATCGATGATTTAAATCATTCGATGGCTTGTTCTTCTTTTTACAAATAGATAAACAAGAGCGCACTTTCTGTGTTTCCTTATCATATTTCGAATAAACGCAACCATGAAAAAACTATTCATCCTTCTGCTTTCCGCAGCAATATTTACTTCCTGCGTGAATGTAGTCTCTAGCCCGAACAATATGCCAGCACCTACAGCATCTATTTACGATTTCAAGCTAAAAGCCATTGATGGAACTACCATCGATTTTTCTTCTTTTAAAGGGAAAAAGCTGCTTATCGTAAATACTGCATCAGAATGCGGTTATACCCCGCAATATGCTGGTTTGCAAGAGCTTCATCAGAAGTATGGCGATAAGGTGACAGTTATTGGTTTCCCTTGTAACGATTTTGGTGGACAAGAACCTGGCGGGAATTCTGAGATTCTGTCGTTCTGCTCAAAGAACTATGGAGTAACCTTTCAAATGATGGATAAAGTTTCTGTAAAAGGAGAAAATACTGCATCAATTTATAAGTGGCTCACTGATCCAGCTTTAAATGGTTGGAACAGCGAAAAGCCGAATTGGAATTTCTGCAAATACCTCATCAATGAAGAAGGTAAACTCGTCAACTTCTTCAATTCAGCTGCAAAGCCGATGAGTGACGATATCGTTAAAAAGCTATAATTAAACGCTTTAAATTAAAGCCCGGATAGAGTTTCTCTGTTCGGGCTTTTTTCTGTTTATGGCATCAATTTCCCAAATAAATCAATGGTTTCGGCAAAAAGAATGGAATGTTTTTCCGTTTCAGCAAAACTGCTGGGAAGCTATTGCCGAAGGAAAGTCTGGTTTATTAAATGCGCCAACTGGTAGCGGAAAAACCTTCGCCATTTGGTTAGGGTTACTTGCCCGAAAAAACGAACAGAAGAAAGGATTGAAGATTCTCTGGATCACACCATTGCGCGCTTTGTCGAAGGATATTGCAGCAGCGATGCAGGATGCCGCAAATGCACTTGAAACAGGCTGGAAAGTTGGGATGCGAAGTGGAGATACCGATACCAAAACACGCGAAGCGCTGCGCAGAAATCCACCTGATGCTTTGGTAACCACGCCCGAAAGCCTACATTTGATGTTGGCTTCGAAGAATTATCCAGATTATTTCAAGAACCTCGATGCCATTGTTGTAGATGAGTGGCACGAACTCATCGGTTCGAAGCGCGGCGTTCAGGTTGAATTGGCGCTTTCAAGGCTCAAAAACATCCAACCGAAATTGCTCATTTGGGGAATTTCTGCAACCATTGGAAATCTCAATGAAGCCATGCAGGTCTTACTTGGAGTTCATCACAATGGCACGATGATTCGCGCCGAACACAGCCGCTTTCCTGAAATTCGCACGGTGTTTCCTGATGAACTGGAAAAGCTTCCTTGGGCAGGCCATTTAGGCATTCATCTACTGCCTAAAGTGATTCCGATTTTGCAAGAAAATCAAAGCACATTGCTCTTCACCAACACCAGATCGCAAGCTGAAATTTGGTACCAAGAATTGCTCAACGCCGATCCATCTTTGGCTGGACAAATCGCCATGCACCACGGTTCCATTTCCCAAGAGCTTCGAAATTGGGTGGAAAATGCCTTGCATGAAGGATTGTTACGCGTTGTGGTATGTACTTCAAGTCTCGATTTGGGTGTGGATTTCCGTCCTGTCGATAACATCATCCAAGTTGGCAGTCCGAAAGGTGTTGCCCGATTTGTTCAGCGTGCTGGAAGATCTGGACATCGACCCGGAGCTATCAGTAAAATTTGGTTTGTTCCAACACACTCTTTGGAGTTGATCGAAATTGCAGCCATTCGTGAAGCAGTTCAAAATCAGATTGTTGAAGCGCGGATTCCAATTACTTTATCGATGGATGTCCTTGTTCAGTACTTGGTTACTTTGGCTGTTTCGGATGGTTTTGTGCCAGATGATTTGTATGCTGAGCTTGTTCAAACGCATGCATATCAGTCGCTTACGCGGGATGCATTTGACTGGACAATCCAGTTCATCACTTCAGGTGGAGAAGCGTTATCTGCGTACCCAGATTTTGCCAAGGCTGTTTTCGAAGATGGAAAATTGCTGGTGAAAGACAAGCGCACTGCAATGCGACACCGTTTACATATGGGAACCATCGTTAGCGATCCAGTGCTCACAGTTAAATATTTAGGAGGTGGAAGGCTTGGAACGATTGAGGAATGGTTTATCGCAAAGCTGAAACCGGGCGATATTTTTTGGTTTGGCGGAAAGGTACTCGAACTCATCCAAGTGCGCGATATGGTGGTCAGTGTAAAACGATCCAACAAAAAGCAAGGTCAAGTGCCGCAATGGATGGGAGGGAGGATGCCTCTTTCTTCACAGCTTTCATCCTTGATTCGTCAGGAATTAGATAAAGTGAAGCACAACCACGATGAATTGTATGATGAAACCCGCTTTCTGCTTCCACTGTTCGAGTTGCAACAAGTGCGATCGACACTTCCCGATACAGGCCAGTTTTTAATTGAGGTGATGCAGAGTCGCGATGGGCATCATGTTTTCTTTTATCCCTTCGAAGGCCGATTGGTGCACGAAGGATTGGCTTCGTTGTTCAGTTACAGGATTTCGAAACTTACCCCAATCACATGCTCATTTGCGATGAATGATTATGGCTTCGAATTGTTATCCGATCAGGAAATCCCTATCCGCGAAGCGCTGGAAGAAGATCTTTTTACGATGAGTGGATTGCATGAAGATATTTTGGAAAGTATCAATTCCTCAGAGTTGGCAAGAAGAAGATTTCGTGATATTTCGGGCATTGCTGGTTTAGTTTTTCAAGGTTATCCTGGGAAGTTGGCTGGTACAAAGCATTTGCAGACATCATCGCGGTTGTTGTTTGATGTGTTTCAACAATATGATCCATCAAACGAATTGTTGGCTCAAGCGTACCGAGAAGTTTTTACCGATCAGTTAGAAGAAGAGCGTTTGAGAATGGCTTTGGAAAGGATAAATACACAAGAAATTATCTTGAATTATCCAACGCAATACACTCCATTTTCCTTCCCAATTTTGGTAGACCGTTTGCGCGGAAAAATGAGCACGGAAACCATTGAAGATCGGGTGAAGAAAATGCTTGCGAAATCAATTCGTTGACTGTAAATAATGATCTAATTAATTCATGAAATTAAATCGTAGATGATAATTCAGCAGATTTAATTCGAATTAATTGTTCTCGCATATTCTTCCCAACTCAATTGTTTTTTAAAAACTGCTACAGCTGAAGCAGGAATTGGGTTTTGAATATAATGTTCCATGGTTTCTGCCATGCTCGAAATATCCGCCGCTTCGGCGAGGTAACCATTTTTACCATCCAAAATAGCGTGAGCAAAATGTCCAACTCTAGTGGCTAAAATAGGTTTGTTGAAATTGTAAGCAATAGATTCTACACCACTTGGAGTGGCATATTCGTAGTAATTTACCACAACATCACTCAATTGAAAAAAACGATGTACTTCTTCGTTGGCAATAAATCGATTCGCCACCAAAACCCGATCTTGAATTCCGAATTTTTCAATTAATTCTAAAGGTCGATAATCTTTTTCTTGGTCGTTGCTTTTAATAAAAATCGACTTCAACATTTTAAATATGGCCGATTTTAATTTCACATGCCATTTCTTTTTATCTACAGTATCCCAAAAGGATTCTCCTGCAATAATCAAACTTGCATCGGGATATTTCTGAGCAATTCTTGAAAATGCTTCAATGGTATAATGCAGGCCTTTGTATTTTCGAATAAATCCGAAAAACAAAAACACGGTTGTTCCAAGTTTTTCCTTTTTACGTTCTTGTTCAACATCGAAATGTGCGTCAGGAACAAAGATGTCGTAAATAGGATGAAACAACTTGAGGATTGTCTTCATTTCTTTCGATCTCGATCCATCGGTACTTACCATGAATTTCACTTCGGGCATAAATGCACCAAATTCTTCAATGGTGATTTGTCCGTGCATGATGTATGTATCCGCTTTTTTCAGCGCAAAACGGGTGAGGATTTTATCTAATTCCCCCGTTTCCTTTTGCACCACATTGTGCACATCGAAAATGATCTCACAAGCAGGCAACTTTTTCTTTACCCTCTGAGCAATCACACCCATCGGCAATCCTTGAATCGCAATAGCCCATTGGAAAATCACTTTTTGAGGTGCAATTTTCGCAATCAAGTTTGCCGTTTTAAACCAACTGAAAGGATTGTTATAATTGGTGATGTAATGCACGGTAATCTTGCTTCCTTCCAACAGATTTGTTCGCGAATTTCGGTCGATAAAATCTCTGGGGATTATTGCAGGATACTGTTGTGTCCATGAAACCAAGTGCACCTCATTGCCTTGTTTTTCAAGTGCTTTACAGAGTGAAACCGTAAAGTTTGATATGCCTCCTTTGAATTGAGGTCCTGGACCAAATACAACAACTTTTTGCACTTCGCGAATATACATGCTTAATGTAAATCTGTGGGCGACTGATTTTTGTTGTTACCGTATTGCAAAATCGGATTGTGGTTTTCTTTCAAGCCATTGGTTGAAAGATTTTTATGGTTTCGGCATGGGTAAATTCACTTAATATTCAGATAAACAAATTGTTAAGACATAATCTACATCGTCTAAATAAGCAGATCTGTTGTAAGCAAGCAAGCAATTTTGGAGCAACTATCTTTCTGTTTTCTGGGTAATAAGACACAAATAAGGTTTGAATAACGTTGTTCAAAACACGCTAACGAAGCTTAACGAACAAAGCAACACACACACGAAATTTAACATCAAAAAAATTATGATTCGCAAACTCTTAGCTCCGGTTCTTGGACTTGTTCTGATGGCAGGGCAACTTTCAGCAGCAGACAGTATCGTTCGAGTATCTCAGTCATTGTCGCAACAAAAGGCTTACGCTGGTGGTACATTCTTGGTGAAAATTCGCATCGAAAGACGAAATCTGGACAGCTACTTTCAAATTCAGCAAGACCTCCCAAAGGGAATGGAAGCTACAGGTGTTGAAAGTCAGGGCGCGACATTTTCGTTTAAAGACGGAAAGGTGAAGTATACATGGTTGCGTCTTCCAGCCACGGAAGAAGTACAGGTGATGTACAAGGTGAAGGTTCCATTCGAAATGCGTGGAGCTCAAGCCATCAAAGGAAACTACTATTACATTCGTGAAGAAGAGAAAGAATCGTATGCGCTTCCAACCAATAACATCGAAGTAATCGAATATTCTGCTCCATCTGATTCTTTGGCCGAAAAAGCGCTGCTTGGCATCATCAACAACGATGTAAATAAGCCAACTTATGCATCCGAAGAAAAGCCAGATTTACTTTTCAAGGTTCAAATTCTAAGCTCTACACGCAAACTTAGCAGCGATTCTTTGCGCAAAGAATACAATGTGAACGATGTTGTGAACGAAGAAAACTTCAATGGTCTTTACAAATACACAGTAGGTAATTTTAAAACCTACGAATCAGCGAGAGACTTCAAAAATCGACTTGATTTTCAAAAATATATTCCATTCGTGATTGCTTACAATAGAGGCGCTCGAATTACAGTAGGCGAAGCCATGCAGCTGGCATCGAAACGAAAAACGGTAGCAAAAAACTAAATTAGTGCTGTGTTCGCAAATTTTAAACGCTCCGCGGGGAAACCTTCGGAGCGTTTATTTTTTAAATAAATATGCAAGTGTTGATTCATGTTGTTTTGCGAACTTCGCCAAATGAAACAGCTCTTATTTTTCGTCGTGCTGCTTGTGATGCAGTTAACGGCGGTGAGTCAGAAATTAAACTATCAACTTCCAAAGGAATTTAAATCGGGAGAAGAAATTGTTGTTTCTGTAAACATTCCAGTAAAGGATATCCAAGGAATTGCCCGTTTTCAGCAAGAATTTCCAAGAGGATTCGAAGTAAGTGAGGAAAAAAACGACGGTGCAATTATTTCATTCTCGAATGGATTGTTGCAATTTCTTTGGATTCAACTGCCAGTAAAAGACAGCTTATCGATTTCCTATAAGCTTCGCTGTTTGCCCGGTTTTGGGGGTAAAACAGAAGTCCCGACAAGGTTTTATTACCTCAATGGTACAGTGCGTCAAGAAAAGGTTTTTAATCCGATGCAGCTTGTTGTTAGCGGAGAAGCAACCAAGCGTTTTACGGCTATCAAGCAAGACAAACCTGTCGAGTCAGTTAGTGCGAAACCAATAGCACCTGGAAGTCCTGCACAAGCAATACCTGTAAAGCCTGCACCTAAACCTGATGTCAATCAGAAAGTTGAAAAGCCTGTTAAATCGGAGCCTGTACCCTCGAAACCAGCCGAATCTTCCAAGCTGAAAGAGGCGCCTTTTGAACAGAAGAATTTAACTAAAGAGCCTGTTGTAGTGGCAAAAACTAACACGAATGCAGCCGCTCCATCTTCCCCGGCAGGGAAAGCAACAGCCAACAGCGACAAAATTACGTTCAGAATACAGTTGGCAGCATCGTCGGAAAAAGGAAATCCCACAGAGTTAGCCACCAAGTTTGGCGTGGATGAAAAAGCGATTCAAGAGGAAAATCACAACGCTATGTTCAAGTACACCACTGGCGAATTTGCTACGCTTTCGGATGCCAAGAAATCGATGGCAAGCAACGCAAAAATGAAACAGGGTGCGTTCGTAACAGGTTACAAAAATGGCAGTAGAATCGACCTTGAAGAGGCAATTCGTTTAAGCAAAAAATAATGGGACTTTACACCGAGAAACAACGTCGCCAGCTGATTTTGGTTATTGCAATAGCCATGGGCTGTTTTTTGCTTTGGATGATGCGTGATATTATTCCTGCATTTCTTGGTGCTGTAGTGATGTACGTTTTGTTCAGGCCACTTTTTGCGATCTTTCTTGTGAAATGGCATTTTCCTAGGTGGTTGGCCACGCTATCGGTGATTACAGTATCTTTTCTGTTGCTCGTATTACCGTTTGTAGTGGTTGGATTAATGATTGCCGACAAAGTGAACTTGTTGCTTCAACAAACCGACTCAATCAACGCAATTTTGTATAAAGTACAAGATTTTATTGGGTACGATTTTCATGATCCGGCAACTCTTCAAAAACTCATTCAATCGGTGCAAGGGAATCTTTTTGGAAGTGTGAGTTCAGTGATTAGTGGAGTAGGAGGGATGTTGCTTACCGTGGCAATCACGTATTTTATTCAGTGGTTTATGTGGATGAACTACAACAAGTTCGAAAAAACGCTGGCGAAACTGGTGCCGTTTTCACGGGAAGAATCGGATCAGTTTGCTGATGAACTGAAGAGCTCGACTTTCGGAAACGTGCTTGGGCAAGGAGCCATCTGTTTGGTACAAGCGATATTGTTGTCGATTGGATTTGTGATTTTCGATTTGGAAGATCCAGTGTTCTGGGGAACGATCACTTTCTTTGTTTCCTTTCTGCCAGTGGTTGGTGCACCCATCGTGTTTGTACCTGCAGGTTTAATTGCCTTGGCTTACGGCGACTCTTTTGCGGGTTACGGAATTATTATTTATGGTTTTGTGTTGGTTACAAACATCGACAACGTACTTAGATTTTTCATTTCGCGTTACTTTGCTGATACTCACCCCTTGGTTACTATTTTGGGCGTCATTGTGGGTATCCCAGTTTTTGGATTGTTAGGTTTGGTTTTTGGTCCATTGCTAATTTCTTGGTTTTTAATGCTCATGAAGATCATTATAAAGCCTGAACCAGAAGCTTGAAGCTGTTTTAAAGAATTTGCCTAATGGGCTGAATTTGAAACATCTAATTTCAATTGTTTGTCTTGAAGCTGTAATAGTGTAGTCGATATATAATGTATTGAAACTTACAACTTGGTTAAGTTTGCTTAGAAATAAAAAATCGATGAATAAATTGTTTTTAATGGGTCTTTTGGTGCTCTCGTTTGCGGCTTGCAAGCATGAGCCAGAAATTATTGGAAACAATAACAATAATCCCATTGTGCCTGATACTACAAATACGCCCGACCCGTCGGATACGCTGATTTGTTTTGAAACGGAAATTCTGCCTTTGCTGAATTCTAATTGTGCAATGTCGGGCTGTCACAATGCAACCAATCCAGCCGAAGGCATCATGCTCGACAGTTACGAGCACATCATGAACAGCCCAAGAAACGATCTTGTTGTGGCGGGAAATGCTTGGAGCAGCGAAATGCTAGAAGTAATTACAGAAACTGATCCCGACAAGATCATGCCTCGACCACCTGCTGCGCCGCTCAACCAAGCTCAAATCAATTTGATTGTGCAATGGATGAATCAAGGTGCACAAAACACCACAGGCTGTTCTGGTTGCGACACAACCAGTTTCACTTTTGTTGCCAATGTTCAGCCGATCATCCAAGCAAATTGCAATGGTTGCCACAGTGGGAATTTCCCAAGCGCAGGAATCAGTTTGGTTAATTATGCAGGAATTTTAGCACAAGCCAACAACGGAAAACTTCTTGGAACGATTAATCATTTAACAGGCTATTCTGCCATGCCGAAAAATCAACCGCAAATGTCGGCTTGCGAAAGAACCGTGATTCAAAAATGGGTACAAGCTGGTGCAAACAATAATTAAGTTCTTTGTGTTTCCGTTGTTAAAAATTACGAAATTGCCTCAAATGATGAAGACTTTTGTAAATATTTCCTTGATTGCACTAGCTATCGTTAGTTTCTCAGGATGTTACTACGATGTAGAAGAGGAACTGTATCCTGATAATAAAGCTACTTGCGATACCACAGCACTTAATTTCGCCTCTGTTAAGCCAATTTTAGATTCCAAATGCACAGGCTGCCATGGTGGAGCTTCTCCATCGGCCGGAATTAAATTGGATACATACACAGATACGAAAGCCTATTTGGATGGCGCTGCAGCAACTTTGGTTTCTTCTGTAAAACGCGATGGAAATGCATCGAACATGCCACAAGGCCAGCCAAAATTAGAAGCCTGCGATATCAGCAAAATTTCTGCTTGGGTGGTAGCTGGTTATCCAGAGAATTAATCTTGGCATTGTTTTTACTTCAATCTTTAAAACCCTTTCCACATGAAAATCAATAAATTATTTGCCGGTGCCCTTATTTTGGCAGCATCATTTCAAGTGAATGCGCAAGACATGCACCAAACCAGAACTGCCAAAATCCAGTTTTTCTCCAAAACACCTGTAGAAAACATCGATGCAGTAAACAAAGAAGCTACATCATTCATCAATACCAAAACTGGCGACATCGTTTTCGCTGCCTTGGTTAAGAGTTTCCGTTTCGAAAAAGCCTTGATGGAAGAGCATTTTAACGAGAACTACATGGAAAGCACGAAGTTCCCGAAAGCAGATTTCAAAGGGAAAATTTCCAATCTTGCTGAAGTAGATTTCTCAAAAGATGGAACTTACAAAGCAAAAGTTACTGGCAGTTTAACCATGCATGGAGTTACACAGCCAGCTACTGCAGATGGAATCATCACTGTTAAAGGTGGAAAGATTTCGGCTAACTCAAAGTTCAAAGTAAAATTGAGCGATTACCGCATCGAACGTCCAGCAGTTGTTGCTGATAAGATTGCTGAAACAGTTGAAATTACTGTTGATGCAGCTTACGAACCAAAGAAATAATTAAGTTTTAGTTTAGGGCTGGAAATTTATCCTCCAGCCCTTATTTTTTTCTCTATGTTAAGATTCTCTACACTCCTTTTCTTCACTTGTTTTTTCTCTGTTTCGATCGCATTCGCCCAACCAGTGGATGACGAAATGGCCAAACTTCTCGAAGAGTCGTTGGCGGAACAAGAAACGCCCGAATACGCTGCAGCAACCTTTAAAACTACGCGATTGGTGAATGGGCATTCAAACGAACAAGTGGCTGCGGGCGTGTTGGATTTTAGGATTTCTCACCGTTTTGGAGCATTCAATTCTGGTGCTTATAATTTCTTCGGATTAGATATCGCATCCATGAGAATGGCGCTAGAATATGGTGTAACGCCTTGGTTAACAGTGGGTGGTGGAAGAAGTACTTACGAAAAAACGTATGATGGATTTGCGAAATTCCGACTTCTTCGTCAAAGCAAAGGGAAAAAAGTCATGCCTATTACTTTAAATTATTTCACCTCTTGGGCTGTGAGAACCTTGAAATTCTCAAATCCCGACATTAAAAATTATTACACCTCTAACTTCTTCTTTACTCATCAAATTATCGTGGCGCGAAAGTTTGATGACAGCTTTTCGTTCATGATCGCGCCAACTGTTGTACACAGAAACTTAGTACCACTTTCAACCGACCCGCACGATTTAATCTCTCTTGGCATGGGCGGCCGCTTAAAGCTTACCCGCCGAATGAGCATCAATGCCGAATATTACTACCAATTTAATCGACCTGAAGGAACGGTAAACAGTCTTTCCATAGGATTCGATATAGAAACAGGTGGGCACGTTTTTCAGATTTCATTTACCAATTCTCCTGGAATGATTGAACGTGCTTTCATTCACGAAACTACTGGCCGTTGGGATAAAGGCGATATCATAGGAGGTTTTTGTATCTCCAGGAATTTTACACTTTTCGACCCAAGAAAGTAACCTGATTTAGTTCATGTTGAAGTCGTCGCCTTCTTCATCGAAGTCTTCTTCGCTGAAGACACTCGACATCAAATCTTTGAACAACACGTTGCTATCTAGCGCCATTCGGTTAATCATCGAGTAGGAAGCCAAACCATACAAGGCAAATTCCATCAACAACCACAGCTGGTCATTTTTGGCTTCTTTGTGGTATTGCTTCACCATGGCTTCCAAACCATCTACCAACAAGAGTTTTTCTCTCCATCCAGCATTGGATTCATCGAGCAACAAATCGACTTCGTTGTTCTGGTTAAACCATTGAATAACTTGTTCGTATGGATTTTTCTCTTTCGCTCGCTTGATGCGTTCCGGATCTGGAAAAAAGTTCACAAATTGGGTTCTGATCGCTTTGGAAATCAAGAATCTAGCAACATTCACTGGACCTTCTTGCTCGCCTTCGTACACGAGCTCGATTTTTCCATTGATGGCTGGAATTGTTCCCCACAAATCACTCACTCGCGCTGTTGTGCTTGTTTCGTTGTTGATCAAGGCACGACGCTCTGCTGTACTCACCAAATTTTCAAGTGCCGAAATGCTCAAACGCGCTGAAACTCCACTTTTTTCATCCACAAAATCAGAACTTCTCGCCTCAAAGCCAATTTGTTCAACAAGGTCGCGAAGCAATTCTGGAATTTCAACCAAATCGGTTTGCGCTTTCGGTAAACGTGCTTCTTGAGAGGTAATGGTTTTCGCGATGCGAAGATTTTTTGGATAGTGCGTCACAATCTGACTCTGAATCCTATCTTTTAGTGGTGTTACAATCGATCCACGGTTGGTGTAATCTTCAGGATTGGCCGTAAACACAAAGCGGATGTCGAGCGCTAATCTCAGGCGGAAGCCTCTGATTTGGATATCGCCTTCCTGAAGGATGTTGAACAATGCCACCTGAATTCTCGCTTGTAAATCGGGCAACTCGTTAATCACGAAGATGCAACGGTTCGAACGTGGAATCAATCCGAAGTGTATCGCGCGTTCGTCCGAATAGGAAATTTTCAAGTTAGCAGCCTTGATCGGATCTATATCGCCAATCAAATCGGCCACGGTTACATCAGGTGTAGCAAGCTTTTCCACGAAACGATCATCGCGGTGCATCCAAGAAATTTCTGTTTGGTCGCCATGAATGGAAATTTGCTCCTTGGCCGAATTTGTAATCGGATTCAAAGGATCTTCGTTGATTTCCGAACCTTTCAATACTGGAATGTATTCGTCCAGAAGCGCAGTCATTTGGCGGGCTATACGTGTTTTTGCTTGTCCACGTAATCCCAATAGGTTGATGTTATGACCGGACAGAATTGCGCGTTGAATATCGGGCATCACTGTTTTTTCGTAACCCAAAACGCCAGGAAATGGATTTCGTTTTTCACGGATCGCAACAATCAAATTTTCCCGCAATTCGCTTCCAATTGATCTGCTTTTGTAGCCACTTGCCTTGAGTTCACCCAAGGTTTTAATTTTGAGGAGTTCGTTCATCAGAACTTAAAGTTTTTTATTTCGATTGCGTTCAAAGTCGGCAAATACCAAATCACCAAGACCTTTCAGTCCCGTGAAAAATGCTTTGCCGCCATTGGCTTCGGTAAATTCATTTACAAAATCCTGCAGCCAGGAATCGGTCGCTACCATGAAGGTGGTAACCGGAATTTTTAGTTTTTTACACTGCACTGCCAACGCAAGTGTGCGGTTCACAATCTTGCGATCGAGCCCGTTCGAGTTTTTATAATACGAATCACCTTCTTTCAAACAGGTTGGCTTTCCGTCGGTGATCATGAAAATCTGCTTGTTCGGGTTTTTTCGTCTGCGCAACAAATCCATTGCGAGTTCTAATCCGGCTACAGTATTGGTGTGGAAGGGCCCAACTTGCAAATATGGAATGTCTTTCACTTCAATCTGCCAAGCATCGTTTCCAAACACAATCACGTCTAAGGTGTCTTTTGGATACTTGATGCGAATCAATTCAGCCAATGCCAAAGCCACTCTTTTTGCTGGAGTGATGCGGTCTTCACCATACAGAATCATCGAGTGCGAAATGTCGATCATGAGAACCGTTGAGGTCTGTGTGCGGTATTCGCGCTCCATCACTTCAAGGTCTTTCTCTTCGAGGATTAAATCTCCAACTCCATGGTTTACTTGGGCATTTCGGATTGAATCCGTCAGCGAAATGCTTTCAGCTGGATCGCCAAATTCATAAGCTCTGCGACCAGTTCCGGCTTCGTCGCCGTTTCCACTGTAACGTGTGGATCTTTGTCCGGCTTTGCCCTTTTTTAACTTTCCGAAAATCTGATCCAAGGCACCTCGTCGGATTTCTCCTTCCGTTTTTGGTGTCATGATCAAACTTCCCGGCTTGTCTTCTTTCAGATATCCTTTTCGTTTCAGGTCTTCCAGGAAATCGCCCATGGCGTAATCGTCGTCGGTGATGTTGTGCTGCCGATCTATTTCGTTCATCCAGCCCAATGCTTCGTCTACATCGCCAGCTGTGTGCAATAAAATCTCCTTAAACAGATTGAACAAACGCGTAAACGGATCTTGTTCATCATCAGGGTCATACCGGGCAAAACGAAATCCTTCCATGGTTCTGTAATGTATGAACAATTGCCAATGGAGAAAGTTCGAATTTTTGAAGATCCATGTTAAATTTTTAAAAATGAAAAACCCTGCAATCTTCAATGTTTCGGAAGATTGCAGGGCTCACTATTTTAAAAGTAACTATCGAATCACTTGGATCTTTTTCATCCAATAGTTTGCGCCATCTACAACGCGCACGAAATAAGTGCCGTTAGCAAGATGCGAAACGCTGATTTGGTCATTCTGACTTACTTCAGCAACTGTTCTTCCACTGAGATCGATCAACGAAATGTATTCCGCTTGCCTGCTATTGCCCAGGTTGATGTTTAAAAGATCTTGCGCTGGATTTGGATAGATCAGCAATTCGTTGTTCAATTCGTTGATCGAAACTGTGGTTCCAACTTCAATTGTAATTGTGGAAGTTTCACTGCAATTGTCGTTCGATGTTGTGCAAGTAACTGTGTATGTTCCAGCTTCGGTGTAGGTGTAGCTCGGGTTTTCATCTGTTGAGGTGTTTCCATCCCCAAAATCCCAGAGATATTCGGTTGCGCCTTCAGCTACGATCGAAAAATCAACTGAGCCTTCTGGAAGCACTACGATTTCTGAGGATGCTGTGATTTCAGTAATCACCACAGGATCAGAATTTTCGATGGTGAAGTTTACTTCTTCCGAAGTGCCGTCAAAGAAATCAAATGCCAATGTATAATTGCCAGCCGGCATGCCTTCGTAGGTAAATGTGCTTTCTACAATGTCTTGTCCGGTGAGTTCAACACCATCTCCATTGAAGAGTAAAAGTTGCGCTGTGCCTGGCAATCCAACCGATAAATCAATTGAACCATCATTTTCTGCACAGCTTTCAGGGGTTACTTGAAGCGCCAGTTGCATTTGGTTTAAATTCCACATTGCTTGTGCTTTCGATGCCGATTCTTGCAGTGCTTGCAAGGTGTTTCCACCCAAAATCGCGAAGGCATACAAGGCCGAATCTCCTGGTGCAATGGTTTCTCCCCAAGTGCTGATTGAGGCAGATACATCGCCGGCTATACTGCTGTTTCGAACCGATACGCCCGAGAGCACGTTGAATTTTTCTTGGTTCGTAAAGCCGTCAAACAAGTTGATACTTCCACCTGCCCCATCACTGTTGAAGCAATATGCGCTTCCATCTTGCCAACTGAGCAGTTTAACCGCCATAAATCGATTGTTTTGTGTAGCATCAAATGCGTAAACCATCTTCCGAATAGGATCCCAAGTGCATACATTGGAGGCCGAATTTTGAATGTCCCAATCGGTAAAAATTCCACCAAAAACATCCGATGCTACTGCATTTCCAGTGTTTTTTACGGTATACTCAATCACTACATGGTTTGCCATTTCTCCTTCGGAGGAAGCATAAGCGCGCTGCCGAACTGAAAGTGGCTGCACACCCGCTGCATTTGTACTAAACTGCGACACGATTTGCTTCTCGCCCGCGGAAACATTTTCGATTTCTCTAACTGCATCAATTCTCGTGAAATCGTTGTCGTAGCCCGGAATCACTGAAGCATATACGTTGTCTGCAACTTGTCCGCCGCTGCCCAACATAAATCCTGATGCATAGATCTGACTTCCACTGTTGTTAAATGAAATGCCTAAACCATCTGTGGCGTAATCGGCGTTGTAACCTATGCTTCCACGTGAAGTGATTGTTGTGTGTAAGTTGTTCACTGCCAAATCCATGTAATCTTTGTTCACGCGAACACTGATGTACTCGAATGCTGAATAGTTGCTCGCTGGATCTGAATAAGTGAGCTTGAAAATCACATCTTCATTGATTGGTGCATTTGAAAGCACGCGAATCTCGAAAGGTGTTGCATTGTTGTTCACCGATTGTAAAGTGGCAATAGTTCCTGCAGTTACGGTTCCTTGTAGGATTTCAATGGCAGGATTTTCAGTGCTCAAATGAATGGTGAGGTTGTTTGTCGGACTGAGATAATTCAAAAAATCTCCTGTGAGCAACATTGTATCTCCGGCAACAACGAAAGTGTTTCCATTGCTTGCAAACTGATAGTTCTGGTATCGAACGGATGGAATTTGCGGATCGTTAAGTGCACGAAGGGTGTTCAAACGACCTGAACCGAGCAAGTGATAACGGTTGTCATTCCCCGGAAGGGTATAAATAGATGTATCTGCAGTAACGCGCAAACGTTCAGCGATTTGCTGTGCTGTGTATTCTGGAAAATGGCTCTTCACCAAGGCTGCTGCACCAGCAACAAGTGGGGCAGAGAAGGAGGTTCCAGAGCTGATGTCGTAACCATTGAAAGGCCAACATGAACGCACCAATTCGCCTGGAGCTACGATGTCGAGCATCGGGCCATATGTCGTTAGCGACCAAGCCAAATCGGTTGATCCAGTTGCACCAACGCTCATCACGCCATCGTAGGAGGCAGGATAGTAATTTTCATTCAAGCCCGAATTTCCTGCGGCAGCTATGATCAATGCATCGTTGTTGTTGATGGCATATTGAATCACTTCCTCCGCAAACGGATTCGGAAAAGTATTGCCCCAACTGGCGTTGATGATATTACAACCCAAATCGCTCAAATAAACGATGCCTTCATAGCCAAAGTTAAATCCGTTGGCATCATCAATCCGCACAGGAACAAATTTGCATCGGTAAGCATTTCCGGCAACGCCAATTCCGTTGTTCACAGTTGCAGAACTCATTCCGTTGGTGAACATGCCGTGCGGCGAAAGCGTAGCGGTTGGATCATTTGTATTATTCACCGTATTCCATCCTCGAAAATCGTCGATATAGCCATTGTTGTCATCGTCGACTCCGTTGATTGGATCTGCATAGTTGAATCTCACGTTGCCCAAATCTTGGTGATCGAATTGAATTCCAGCATCGGTGATCCCGATAAACACATTGGTGTCGCCTTCTTCAATATCAAATGCCTCAAATGATTTGATGAGTGCATGATGGTATTGCTGGCTAATCTGCGGGTCGTTTGGCGTGAACATGGGTTTATGCACAAAGCGCGGCTGCACCCATTCGAACAGTCCGGTTTTGTTGAGCAGCATTGCCACTTCACGAAAATCTTTGTTGGACTGATATTTCAAAGAAAGGATCAGGCTCAAGTCGGCCAGTTTTTTCCCTGAACTATTGGTTTCCTTACGCGGCTTGTTGATGTGTGCAAAAATCTTCTGGGAGGAAGTTACCCCAAGCTGATTGATCACGTTTTTTAACGCCGAAATTTCTGAAGGATCAGTGTTGATGAGGTTTCTGTACGATTCTTTGTATTTCAGAATCATTTCGCCCGGAACAATATCCGTAGCTTGAACAGCCTGCGGAATGGCATACGATTGTGCCTCCGATAACATCGGCGACATCAGTAATGACAGGCTAAGTAGTAAGTTGAGGTTCTTCATGAACTTCGGTTTTATTATAGATTTAACGATTGAATCTCGAATTCGTTTGTTTAACCAATAATGTATTCGAAGGGTTATGAAAGATATAGGATCTAACTTACATCGCGAATTTAATCGCGCCACAAAAACGGAAACAGTAAATACGCTAAAACTACAACGATCAGATTGATCGACAGCAGGGCAAAGATGTAAGGACTTTGGATGCTGTGGTCCAATCCGTCGACAGCATTTTTCGAAAAACGGATCAATACAATCAACATTGGAATCACCACAGGAAAACTCAAGATAGCCATCAAAGTGCTATTCTGACGAGTTTTTGCAGCAATTGCAGCTACCAAAGTGAGAATCGAAGAAAAGCCAAATGATCCCAAAGCAAGCGCAAGGAAAAAGTATGGATGATCTTGTACTAAGTTGCCAATGAGCAGGCTATAGATGAAGTATCCCGCCAAGGTTATTACCAACATCAACAGCGCATTGTAGATGATTCGCGAAAGTATAATCGCTTGTGCGGATGCGAGCGTATAGTAATAAAGTAATCTTCCGCGGCTTTCGGTACTGAAGCTTTTGGATGTTGCATTTACAGCGGTGAACAAGATGATAATCCAAAACAAGGCGTTCCAAGTGGGTACATCAACGAGTGTTTTGAACGAAAGGTAGCACACGAAAACAGTGGAAACAACATACAACAGTATGGCATTCAAGGCAAAACGTTGCTTGAGCTCGAGTGTAATTTCCCGTTTCAGGAGTTGAACAATTTCGCGGCCTACCTGCGATTTCATAGCTCAAATGTATTGCCCTTATCTGGGATTTCCACACTTCTAAAACCTTCTTGTTGCAAACGAATCATAAACCGAAGTTGGGTGTCGTATTCTCCATGCACAAGAAATACCTTTTTAACCTTCGGGATGTTTTGGCATTTCAACAAACTAACCATTTCTTCTACATCGCCATGGGCGGAAAATGATCCAAGTACTTCAACATGAGCGCGAACAACATGACTCTCACCGAAAATCCTCACCTCTTTATCGCCCGATGCCAAACGTGCACCCAACGAACCTGATTCGCAATGCCCAACAATTAATATGGTATTGTTGGGATTATCGATGTTGTTGGCAATGTGATGTTTGATTCGTCCGGCTTCTGCCATTCCTGACGCCGAAATGATGATGCAAGGATCTTTGTGGCTGTTGAGTCGCTTGCTTTGTTCCACTTCGCGGATGTAAGTGAGCTTGTTGAAACCAAATGGATCTTCGTTCGACTCCATGTATTGCAGCACTTCCTCGTTGAAACAATCGGAATTGTTGCGCATGATTTCGGTGGCATTGGTCGACAGTGGACTGTCCACGAAAACATCCACATGGTGAGGAAGTCTGCCATCGGCTTCGAGTCGGTCGAGTGCGTAAACGATTTCTTGCGTTCTGCCCACCGAGAATGCAGGAATAATGAGTTTTCCTTTTTTCAATACGCAGGTTTCCACCACAATTCGTAACAAGTCGTCGAGCGATTCGCTTCTGTTTTTGTGGGTTCGATCGCCGTAAGTTGATTCAGTGATGAGGTATTCACATTGTGGAAATGGTTCAGGATCGCGAATGATTGTAGGATTCGCACGACCAAGATCGCCGGTGAAGCAGATTGTTTTTACGTGGTGGTCTTCTTCAATCCGAAGATTTACTACTGCCGAACCAAGAATGTGACCTGCATCAGTAAAAAGCAGTTCAATTCCCGTCTCGATAGTTTTGGACTGATGATAGGGCACAGGTTCGAATTGCTTAAATGCGAGATGTACATCTTCGGCTGTATAAAGAGGTTTCAAGGGCGGCTTTCCTTGTCTTTTTCGACGTTCGTTGATGAAACGCGTGTCGCTTTCTTGAATGTGAGCAGAATCTTCTAGCATGATCTTACACAAATCGAAAGTTGCAGGTGTGCAAAAGATCGGGCCTTTGAATCCTTGGTTTACTAGAAACGGAATTAAGCCTGAATGATCGATATGAGCGTGCGAAAGCACCATGTAATCGACTGTTGAAGGATCGAATCCGAAATGACGGTTCAATTCGTCGGTATCGATGCCCATTCCTTGAAACATGCCGCAATCGAGCAGGATTCTTTTTCCCTTTTTCAAGGTGATGAGGTGTTTCGAACCGGTAACTGTGCGCGCTGCGCCGTGGAAGGATATTTTCATTGTTGATGTAAACGTACGAAACAGGACGGCTGATTGCTGCAGATTGTGTTAATTTGCGCCAAATTTTAAAAATGAAACTTGACATTCTGGCGTTTGGCGCTCATCCTGATGATGTTGAAATCTCAGTTGGCGGAACGCTGATTTCTGAGGTGCGACAAGGAAAAAAGGTAGGTTTGATTGATTTAACCCGCGGCGAAATGGGCACGCGTGGAACTGTAGAAATCAGAAATCAAGAAGCAGAAGAAGCTAGAAAAATTATTGGAGCAGCAGTTCGCGAAAATCTCGATATGCCAGATGCATTTCTAGAAACGAATGCCGAGAATTTAGAAAAGGTCATTCGTGTAATTCGAAAGTATCAACCCGATATAGTGATTACCAATGCACCTTCAGATCGTCATCCAGATCATGGACATGCAGCTTCGCTTGTTGTTGAAGCTTGTTTTAAGGCTGGTTTAAGAAAGTATCAAGTTGATGGAACAGGTGAAAACGCCTGGAGGCCAAGAGCAATATATCAATACATGCAGTTTTATATACATCAGGCGAGCTTTGTGTACGATATCAGCCATGTGATTGATGAAAAGGTGGCTTGTGTTTTAGCACACAAATCGCAGTTCTTCAATCCAGAATCAATGGAGCCGGAAACTGTTATTTCATCTCCACAGTTCAAAGAGAATCTTCGTGCACGTGCCTCAGAATATGGCATTCAAGCGGGTTTTGATTATGGTGAACCTCTAATGTTAATTAGACTTCCGGGTGTGAAGAAGCTCACCGAATTGTACTAATCAATTGAAAGTTTAGAGCATAAAAAAAGTCCCGGCTGAAATAATCAGACCGGGACTTTTTTTATGGAATTTTTATTCAGACTAGAAGAAGCGGTAACGCTTGTCTTCCACGCCTGCTTTTTTCAATAAGCTATTGTAAACACCCATATCAACACGACCTTGGTTGGTACTTGCCAATTGTTTCTTAAAGTCTTTGATGTCGGTTGTCATTGCTGGAGCTTCTGTTACTGTTTCTACAACATAAACAAACACACCTGCGTTACCGCGAACTGGACCGTTTAGCACATTGATTTTGGCATAAGGAATCATACCCACCAACTTAGGCTCGTAACCATAGTTTGGCAAAGAATAAGAGCTGAAATTGATAGTGTTTGGAGCATCTGCAGTAAGTTTAACACGAGCAGCAAAAGCATCAATTGTAGTAGCTCCTGCAAGTGCTAGTTCTTTTTCGAAAGTTTCAGCTTTCTTCATGCGCTTCACTAATGGTTCGATGTCTTCTTTTACTTGATCAAGTGGTGGAACACCTTTATCGCGTTTTCCAGTAAGAGAAGCTACAACGTATTTGCCATCGAGTTCCATTACTTTAGTAACATCGTTCAATTCAGTTTCGTCATTGAATGCCCAAGTAACTAGCTCACGAGAGTTTGCAAGGTCGTTTACTTGACGATCAGTTGGGCGGATGCTGTTTGCTTTTACGATGAAGATCTTTTTCTCGTCGGCCTTTTTCTTGAACGCTTCGTAGTTTTCAGCATTCACTGCGAAGTCGTTTGCTGAGTTAAAAACCGCCTCATTTGTTTTTGTAGAAGCTTCTACAGGACGGCTAATGAAAACTACCTGTGCTTTGTTGGTAGGTTTTGTTTTGTCCTGGATGTTGATTAAGTGTGCACCGAATTGTGTTTTCACAACAACGAGGTCTCCAACTTTACCATTAAAACAAGCGTTGTTAAATTCTGGAACCATTGCTCCTTCAGGGAAGAAACCAAGGTCACCACCTTTAATTTTCGAACCTGGATCATCGGAAATCAATGTAGCTAATGCTGCGAAATCTCCACCTGATTGAATTACTTTTTTCAATGAATCAGCTTTTGCCATAGCTACAATTTCTGAAACGCCTTCACGTGTAGAAATCAAGATATGACGAGCCTTTACAGAATCGGAAGCTGATTTGAAACCACGAAGTTTCACTACTTTCACTTCATTGCCATCTACAAACGGACCATAAACAGATCCTGGATTTCCAGAAAATACTGCAGAATCAATCTGAATGTTTAGGCTTCCTCTTTTAACACTTTCTTCACGGAACCCGTTTGCAGAATTTGCATTGGCGAACAAGGTGTCGTTAGCAGCAGATTGGAATTGAGTTTTGATTTGTTCCATAGAACCCATCAATTCTGCGCGGTCTTCAGGTGTAGGATTCACTTGGAAAACTACATATTCCATTTTACGTGTTTCGTCTTGCTGCTCGAGTTCGTGCTTGTGCTCGTCGTAGTATTTTTTGTAGTCTTCATCAGAAATCTTCACCAATGAATCTGCTAAAGAATCGTAGCTTTTACCAACTATACGATAAGTTACAGAACGATTTCTTTCTGTGTAAGAGCTTTTTGCTTGAGCGGAAGTAACGTAGATTGCCTTTTTGATCAAGTTGTTGTACTTGGCTTTTCTTCTAGCTTTTAGCAACGATTGTTCAAAGTCTGACCATGATTCGCGGAATTTCCCATCAGGATCGTTTTCTTCGGTAAGTTGTGTTTTCAAGAAACGGATTACACGGTTACGGTCGAACTGACGGGTAATTGAATCCTGAAACAATGGAATTTGCTGAACCTGTGGATCAACATTTTCTCCTTGTACCATGTCGAAAAGTTCGTCGTCTGCAACACCAACACCCGCTTTTTCCATTTCAACATTGAAAAGGTACTGATCTAGGTATTCATTCCAGATTTCATTAACTAGTTGTTGACGTACATTTTCGTCTACACCAGATGCATTCTGGTTGCGCTTGTATTTCTCTTCAGCAGCATTTAAACGGTTTGCAAATTCTTCACCTGCAACGGTGTTTCCATTGATTTCACCAATTTGATTGGATCCACCATTGAAAATTGAATTACCTGAGGAAAACAAATCCTGAAGTACAAAAGAGAGGAGTGCAAGTCCGATTACTACTACTACGATGGTTCCTGCGCGTGAGCGGATTCTTTCTAAAACGGCCATTTTATGTTTCTTGGTCTTTTATTTTCGGGCTGCGAATATAAGGATTCTTCCATTAAATCGAAATCCGAAAATTTGGTTATCATCAATCCTGTGTGAATAAATCGACAATCAAGGTTTTTTTAAATTTTCTTGATTTCCTGCATTCATTTTTTCGATTCGCTTTCGCTGATACCTTCTTAATGCAAATAATGTTGCTGCTGCGAATGTTGCAAATAGTGGCATTCTGGCCGAATCGAACTTCTGTTCAATCATCAACCAAACACTCAATACTGCCATGATTCCGGAAACTACGAGCCAGAAGATTTCCATGACTCTGAAGATTTTGTGATTATTCATTTTTTACGCTTACGATTCCACTGATGTTAACAATTCTATATTTGCTGAAGTCTTGATCCGACTCAAATCCATCTCCATAAATAACTTCTGTGGGAGAAGTGATTTTAGAAAACTTTTCTGAGTGTATTCGCCCTGATTTTTGGTCCCAGATAAGCTCTTCAGTATCTAATCTTTTGCCTTCTGCATTCCACAATTCTACATTGTTTCGTGCAATCATCTGTTCTTTCTTGTTGTAGCTGATGGCATACTTGGCCTTCATGTGGCCCGATTCTTTTCCATCGGCATCGTAGAAAATCATATCAACGCCTTTGGTAAATTCTATGTATTCGTTCTCTCCTATATATGTATCGCGTTGAGGAGCCTTGATCTTTGCCCTCAACTTGGCAGAATCTGAGTACAGCATTTCCACATTTTTGGTAGACGAAACTGGCAATACTATATCAGAATTGATCTTCCGCACTTCAACAGGATCGTTCGTGCAAGAGAATAGACTGAAAAGAATGCCAATAAAAATGATAGAAATTCGGAGCATTATTCAAATCGAGTTCTTACAAACCATCTATCGTTCAAAGAAAACGAAAGGCTCACTCTGAAAAATTGTTCTGCAAGTAAATTAGGATTGATGTTTCCTCGCTGTCCATAAGTAAACGCCAAATTCACCATACTCGTTACGGGTTTTCTGTAGTATGTTGGGATGGTAAAAGGTAAACCAACGCCGAAACTTAAACCATATTCAGGTACATTGTTGCCATTGATTCGCAACATTCCATCAGAATAATAACCACCCAAGCGGTACGAAGCACTTCTAAATGTCCCTGATTTTGTAGGCTGAGGAATGAACTGAATGCCAGCAGAAGCAGTGTAGCTTGAGCGAACAGAGTCTGTGTTTTCGAAAAGCTTGAAATTAGCCCAATCGGTGTAACGATATTCGGCTGTGAACATCCATTTTTTGTTCGAATTTGAAAGGCTTAAACCAGCGCCATATTGCATTGGCATGATAACTTGCCCGCCCAAACTTTCTCGTTCGAACACAGTATCAATTATTGTAGCAAATTCGCTGCTTCCGAAAAATGATTCAGCAACGAAGTTGTAATTTCCTGTTAAGCTTAACGATGGTTTGAAAGTGAAGCCAAACTTGAGGTGCAAAGAATCTTTGTTGGTTTTTTGTTTTTGAGAAACTCCAGGCTCAAGCACCGTAGTTTCTCTTGTTTTTTTGCGTGGACTTCTAAATCGAATTTGATAGGTCATACCGAATTTTGCATCGAAATCCTTTATCTGATTTGTTGCAGTTGTTTTGGTTGCTCTGATCTGCAATTGTTGATCGGGGAAATTGACTTCGGTGATATAATTCGACTTTCCGAAAATATATCGCATCTCTGCACCGATGGCCAGGTCTTTAAAAATTTGTATTGAATTCGTAAATCCTACTGCCGAAATCCCTCCATTGCCATTGTAATTGTAGCTGATTAATCCATCTTCTTCGCTCTCAATACTATCACGTAACGAATATCCCATGTTGGTGATAGGCATCAAATGAATTGCGGCTGACCAACCTTTCTTTAAAATTGGAAATGCGAGTGCCACAGAGCTGTAGCCTGCAGTAGTGCCTCTTTTCGTTGAAGTACCATTCGAATAATCTACTATTCCTGCCGAAATGGATCCTTCAAAAACACTCACACCCCTGCCTAAGCTGGTTAAAGATGCCGGTTGCCCAAGGTTTAGTACAGAAGAATCGCTTATAGCATGAAAACTTCCTCCCAACGATTGGCTCCAAGCAGATGGGTTAGGCAGGTTGTCGCCGAGTGCATATCTGCCGTAAGGCGACTGACTTAAATTTTGGGCAGTTAATCCTACTGAAGTTAGCAAGAGAAAGCCGAGAAAGCTGGATGAAAAATTAGGCTTTTTGATGGAGAAGAATTTCATTGAGTCCTTTCAAAGTTAGCCAAGGTTCTGGCTGTACGCTGGTTTTAAGATTGCGCTCCAGCAGGGCGAAGTCGCCTCCAGTAATAATTACCTGAAGGTCTTTGTGTGTCATTTGATATTGTTCGAGTACGCCTTTAATTTCAGCTAACGCTCCATTAATCACCCCCGACTGAATTGCTTCGCGTGTATTTTTCCCAATTAGATAAACCGTATCGGTGCGATTGAGCAACGGCAATCTAGCAGTAAATTCATGTAAAGCCCTAAATCGCATATCGATTCCCGGGGCGATTGAACCACCAAAATATTCATTCTTGTGGGTGATAAAATCAAACTTTATACAAGTACCTGCATCAATAACCACTACAGGCTTTCCAGGGAAAATGAGGTTTGCAGCTACGGCATTCGAGATTCTATCACGACCCAAAGTTTCGGGCGTTTCATATTTGTTCTCAATCGGCAGTGCAGTTTCGGGCGTGAAATAGCTGAATGGAATCTCAGCACGTTGAAGAAATGCTTCCAGTTCAGGTTGACCATGTGCAACATTGCTAATAAATGCTCTTGAAGGTTCCGAAGGAATCAACTTTAAAAGCGCTTCTTCCAATTCTTGAGCATCGCTACGAGACGCCCTCACGGCACGAATCAAATAGCGATCCTTGAAGCAGGCCGCCTTGATTGCAGTGTTTCCGACATCGATCAGTAGATTTACCATAACTTGGATATGCGACGCAAATATAAAACTTGATGAACGCTGCAGAATGATTATTTCATATATGTATCAACAAAAAAAGACTACCGTTTCCGATAGTCTTTTCTTTCTTGTGTGGTGCCTCCAGGGATCGAACCAGGGACACAAGGATTTTCAGTCCTTTGCTCTACCATCTGAGCTAAGGCACCAACCGTAGCGCTCGAAAGCGGGATGCAAAAATAGTATCATTTTCTTTCATTGCAAGTGTTTTTGAATTTTATTGCGCAATTGCCGCAAAATCAAGGCATCAAAATAATTTACACTTTCTTTTTTCGTTCATTTGAGTCACTTTATTCACCGATTTTGAAACGATTGTTCGCATTTTTCTGTCTGGCAACTCCTCTATTTTCCATCGCACAAGATTTCTGGTCTTCTCAACTTAAATATCCGCGTGTGGCTTCTGCTTATAAAATCAAAAAAGAAACAATCGAGCAAAAATTGAAATCGGCAGGTGTTACAGCCAAGAATTTACACATCTTCATTAGGGCTTTCAAGCAGGAGAAGCAATTGGAGGTTTGGGTCGCTAATTCTGCAGATGGCCCATTTCAACTTTTCGAGCAGTTTGATGTTTGCGCAGCCTCTGGCACGCTTGGTCCCAAAGTGAAACAAGGCGACTTGCAGGTGCCTGAAGGCGTTTATTTTATCGATCGATTTAATCCACAATCCTCATTTCATCTTTCCTTGGGCATCAATTATCCTAATGCGCTCGACCTAAAACGAAGCGGTGCCGCAAATCCAGGTGGCGATATCTTCATCCATGGTTCATGTGCAAGCATTGGATGTTTGGCCATTACAGATACATATATTAATGAAGTGTATATTTTGGCTGTGATGGCAAAAAATGGTGGACAATCAAAAATTCCAGTGCACATTTTCCCGTTTCGGATGAACAACCAATCCATGCTGTTGGTAAATCGCATGAAGGCGAATAATCAATGGAAGACATTCTGGGAAAATCTAGCAGAGATCTACGGTTACTTCGAAGAACATTCCAAGCCCGGTAAGTGGACTTCGAACAATTCGGGAAAATATATTCTTTCTAAATGATTCATTTGTAGATATTTTTATATTTGGTAGTTCAACACGCTACTATTGAAACCGACGCTTGAAATCTTTCGGTCACATTTAAATGACTTACATACACTGCCATTAGCCGATTGGAAAAAGTTTTCTTCCATCTGGCAGATCCATGAAATGTCACGAAAACAAATGATGACCCGGCAAGGTGAATCTGAACGGTATGCCTATTTCGTACTCGAAGGTCTGCAGCGTGCCTTCTATACCGATGATCGAGGAAAGGAACATACCGTAGTTTTTACCTATCCGCATTCATTCTCAGGGGTTGCCGATTCATTTTTGTTGGGTAAACCAGCTCTTTACGATATGGAAACCCTCACCAAGAGCACGTTTTTACGCGCCGATAGGAGTGCGGTGATCGATCTTTGTAACTCCAATCCCGAAATTCTCAAGTTGATTCACAATGCAACTTCCATTGCTTTGCGTGGGGCTGTTCAGCGTCAAATTGAGCTCATGGCCTGCACGGCAGAAGAGAAATTTAGGCTCATCATGAAGAGAAGTCCGCATCTGCTCAATCTTTCTCCTCAAAAGTACATTGCCTCTTACCTCGGAATGGATCCTGCCACGTTTTCGAAGTTGATTAGCCGCGTAGAATTCTAAGTTTTATCAATAATCTTGATCTGCACAAAGATTTATGTCGATGGTGTGGTTGATTTTTGTTGAAAATTTTGGTTATGCACTTCAATTCCAACCATGCGCTGTTGCAACATCTTCATTTGCAGCTTCGTGAACTTCAATCGCTCAGGAACAATTTGGGCAATCTAGCACCTGCTTTTCTTACCCTTAAGCCTTCGGCGGATAGCTGGAGCGCGAACGAATGCCTGAAACACCTCAACAATTATGGCGATTTTTATCTGCCCCAACTCATCAAGAGTATAGAACAATTACCCAAGGAAGCTTCAGCTAATAGCGCTCCGTTTCGTTCCGGTTGGTTGGGCAATAAATTCATCAACATGATGCAAATCAAAAGCAACGGTAAACCCAAAAAAATCATGAAGTCGCCAGCTGATAAATTGCCGATTAACAACCTTGAAATCGAAAAAACCATGAAAAATTTCGACGAACAACTCCTCAAATTGGACCAAATTCTTCAGAAATCTTCTGGCAAAAATCTGGAAAACATCAGAATTCCAATCTCACTTTCAAGATTTATTCAGCTAAAAGTAGGCGACGTTTTGCAGTTTTATATGGCACATCATCTCCGACATTTGCACCAAGCCAAACGTGCTGCGGAGGTAAAATGAAATCATAAATACTTGATTTTTAGCTTAAAATAAGAAAGGCGTTCTGATGTTTCAGAACGCCTTTCTTTTCTTGGGTGGCTAATGGGGCTCGAACCCACGACCTCTAGATCCACAAACTAGCGCTCTAACCACCTGAGCTATAACCACCGTATTAGGGGCGCAAATATAGTAATTCATTAAATTCAAAAAATAGGTTCAGAAACTTTATTGTAATTTTGTCGCAGAAATCAGGATTTTGAAACGACCTCCCTAAATGTAGGATCAATTGATCCACAACGACTGTGAATATTTCGTTGCAAATATGCACGATGCATTTGTTTAACGAATCGTTTCTCTCTTTTATCTTTATCCTGTAGACTTTTTACATGTTATCAGACATATTAATTACCCTTTTACTGGTCGTCCTTAACGGTTTTTTCGTGGCGGCTGAGTTTGCAATTGTGAAAGTTCGACAGTCGCAGGTTGAACTTCGTGCCTCTCAAGGAAGCGGCGTTGCAAAAATTGCCAAGCACATTCTAGAGCATCTCGACGGTTATCTTAGTGCCTGTCAGCTTGGAATTACACTCGCCAGCCTCGCACTTGGTTGGATAGGTGAGGACGTTGTTAATACCATCGTTCTTTCAATTATGCACAATCTGGGATATACAATGACTCCAGAAGCCTCACACGCGATTTCAATTCCTATCGCCTTTTCGCTCATTACAATCCTACATATTGTACTAGGCGAACAAGTGCCTAAAACAGCTGCCATCCGCAAGCCGCTGCCAACAACATTTTTCATTGCAGTTCCGCTTCGGGTGTTTTATTTTGTTTTCCGCCCTTTCATTTGGGCCCTAAACGGATTGTCGATTCTTACACTTAAGCTTGTTGGATTATCCACCACCGATCACGCTGAAATTCACACAGAAGAAGAACTTCGAATGATTCTTACTGAATCTGAAGAAGGTGGAGCCATCAAGCCTTCAGAGCACGAACTAATTCAGAATGTATTTGAGTTCGACGACCGGGTAGTACGCCAAATTTATATCCCACGAACCCGTGTAATGGCCATCGATATCGACGATGATCTCGAAAAAAATATCGAGAAAGTAGTTGAGGAAGGTTATTCGAGAATGCCAGTTTATAAAGACAGTATCGACAATATTCTGGGCATCGTGCATGCCAAAGATTTAATTCGATTGATTCACAAGAAACAACAAATCGACTTAGAAGGCATGTTGCGCCCAGCGTATTACGTTCCAATGAGTAAACAAGTAAACGATTTTTTGAGAGAACTTCAGCGACAGCACATCCAAATGGCAATCGTCACTAACGAATTTGGCGGAACTGAAGGAATTGTTACCATGGAAGACATCATCGAAGAATTGGTTGGTGAAATTCAGGATGAACACGATGAGGAAAAACCAGCTGTAGAAAAGAAATCAGAAATGGAATACCTCGTAAATGCCACTTCCAACATTTCGGATGTGAATGATTTACTCCCGATTTCTCTTGAAGAAGGAACTGATTATGAAACAGTTTCGGGCTTAGTGAACAAGATTTTCGGTGGAATTCCAGCTGTAAACGAAGAAGTAGATTACGGTGGATATCGATTTACAATTACCAAAAGATTCAAGCACAGTGTTGAACAAGTGCGTCTTACTGTAATCGATACAGAAGCAGTGCACAACGACTAAAGCTATGAAACTCCCGAACCAGTCGAATGTTGATACATCGGAAATCGTCTGGAAAGTTGACGGGATGACCTGTGCAAATTGTGCTCAAGGTATTCGAAATGTGCTTGTTAAAAAAGGGCTTTCCGATACTCATGTGAGTTTTGCAAACGGCGAAGTTTCTTTTACATTGGTTGAAAATTATCCTGTTGAACAGGTAAAGCACGATATCGAAAATCTCGGCTACACAGTACTATCAAACGATACCAATCAACCCAAACCAAGATTTTCAACCTTAGAAAAACGGCTCATCTTTTCGGCCATTTTTACTTTACCGCTTTTGTTGCACATGGTGCTCGATACACCAATTTTACATTCGCCCATCACGCAATTGCTGCTGTGTTTGCCAGTAATGTTGGTTGGTTTAGAGTATTTCGGGAAAAGCGCCATCAATTCACTCAAAACGGGTGTGCCCAACATGGATGTTTTGATTTCAATCGGTGCATCTTCGGCATTTATTTACAGTGTGATTGGAACCTTTTTTCTCGATCCTATAAATGCCCACGAATACTTGTTCTTCGAAACTTCTGCCACTATCATCACTTTGGTGATGTTTGGCAATGTGATCGAACAGCGATCTGTAAAGCAAACGGGAAGTGCATTGCGTGAACTTGCCAATTTAATTCCTGAACAAGCTATTCGTGTTGACCTTTCGCATGGTCATGAACACAATGAAACCATTTCGGCTCATCAAATTCAAACAAACGACTTGCTTAGAATCAATGAGGGAGGCCGGATTCCAGCCGATGGCATCGTGTTTCAAGGGGATGGTTTGGTGGATGAAAGTATGATAACAGGCGAAAGTTTGCCGATTCAAAAAACACTTAATCAAGAAGTTACTGGTGGAACGCTACTCGTGAGTGGGAACATCTTGATGAAAACCACCCGAACAGGCAAGCAAACCGTTCTCTCTGGAATTGTCGAAATGGTGCGAAAAGCCCAAAACGATAAGCCTCCAGTGCAAAAACTCGGCGACCGAATCAGTGCAATCTTTGTTCCTGCTGTGCTGGTCATCGCGCTGCTCACTTTGGTTATTTCAATGCTGTTGGGGCTTTCAACTAGCGACAGTCTCATGCATGCCATCGCGGTGTTGGTGATTTCTTGTCCATGCGCAATGGGACTTGCAACACCCACAGCTGTAATGGCTGGATTGGGCAGGGCATCAAAAATGGGTGTGCTTTTCCGCAGTGGAACAGATGCTGAAATGCTGGCAAAAACGAAGATCTTGGTATTCGATAAAACTGGCACACTCACTGAAGGTCGCTTCAGTTTACAACAGCAAATAATTTACAACGAAGCCTTTCGCCACACTGTTGATTCTCTGGTGATAGCGCTCGAGCAAGCCTCAAATCATCCGCTTGCGGCCTCATTGCGAGAAATTTACAAGGGGGCAATTCCTGTCGAGATTCGAAATGTAAAAGAAATTAAGGGTATCGGCATGCAGGGCGAATTGTCGAACGGAAGTATAGCTAAGCTCGGATCGGTCAAGGTATTAAACCAACAACCTAACATAGCGCATGACCTTTATTTGTCGATTGATGATGCGTTGGTGGCGGGCTTCGACCTGATGGATGCACTCAAATCAGACGCTTCATCAACCGTGGTTTCGCTCAAGAAATTGGGCTATCAAGTAATCATGCTCAGCGGAGATAGAAAATCAACGTGCGACAGGGTAGGGCAGGCGGCTGGAATTGAAACTGTACATAGCGAATGTTCTCCAGAAGATAAATTGCGAATTATTGCTGAGTTAAAGAAACAAGGAAAAGTTGCCATGGTGGGCGATGGAATTAACGATGCGCCTGCACTTCATGCTGCTGATGTGTCGATTTCAATGAGCGCAGCTAGTAAGATTGCCATTGATTCTGCGGGAGTTATACTTACTTCTGGAAGTAATCTTTCTGGAATTCTTACAGCCTTGAAGATTAGTAAATTAACCCTTCGAACCATTCACCAGAATTTGTTTTGGGCCTTCATTTACAACGTAATCGCCATTCCTGTAGCTGCATCCGGATTTTTGAGTCCGATGATTGCTGCTTTTTCTATGGCATTTTCTGACGTGGTGGTGATCGGAAATTCAATCCTTCTGAAACTTCGGCGCATTGATTAACGATTAATTCATATAAATTCACCGAACAATTTTTGAATTGAGCGACAGTCGGGAATATCATATCGTTTTTCTCGCTTCCTGGTATCCAGGACCTGCAAATCCATTGCTAGGGATTTTTATCCGGCGACATGCCGAAGCAGTGGCCATTAAACACAAAGTAACTGTACTTCATGCTGTTTCGGACCTTTCGATGAAGGAAGGAGAATTTCGTATTGTGAAACGCGAAGAGGGCTACCTTCGGGAAGTAATTTTGCATTACGGGAAGAAATCAAGGAGGAATAAGTTTTTCAATGCCCTTGCACAGTTTCGTTTGTTGAAAAAACATTACCGTTTTGGAGCCGAAAAAATCGAACAATGGTACGGTAAGCCTGATGTTTTACATCTGAATGTAGTGTTCCCACTAGGAACTATTGCGAGACGATTGGCCAAATTTTGGAAAATACCACTTGTAGTTACCGAACATTGGACTGGTTATCAGCCCGAGGATGGTCGCTACCGTGGATTTGCAATGAAGCGAATTACCCGCAAAACCATCAAAAAAGCCAAAGTGATTTTGCCCGTGAGCGAAAGTCTTAAATCGGCAATGTTGAATCATGGCTTAAATGGAAACTATCAAGTCGTGCCCAATGTGGTAAATGATGCGATGTTTGTATTGCCCGAAAAACCCATAGAAGGGTTGAAAATGCTGCACGTTTCTTCGCTCGATGATGCACAAAAAAATGTAACTGGATTACTCAAACAATTCGTCCAATTAAAACGTCTTCATCCAAATGTAGAGTTAAATATTGTGGGCGCAGGCTCCGATGAATCAGCGATAAAAAGATTGTCTAACGAACTTGGGTTAACATTTCGAGGCGTTAACTTTCTTGGAAAGCTTGAAGGTGAAGCACTCGCAAAAGTTTACCGTGAAGCCAATGTATTTGTAATGAACAGTCGCTTCGAGACCCAAGGAGTGGTTATTCTTGAAGCTCTTTTGTGCGGCATTTCGGTAATTGTGCCAAACGTTGGAGGCATTCCTGAATTTGTGAATTCATCCAACGGTGTGCTATTCGATCCCAAAGTTGAAAACGGCTTTTCGCAAGCATTTGAGATTTGGCTTCAACAGAGATCGAATTTCGATAGTGCATCCATTCGAAACAACATCCAAGCTCGCTTTGGGCAAGCAGCAGTTTCGGCTCAACTTGATCAGGTTTACCAAAATCTTTTCAAGCAATGCTAAAACTCATGCTTTCGACTTTCATCAGTCGATTGGCTACGGCTGTTGTGAATTTCGGGGTAATCGTCTTAATCTCTAGGACTTTAGGTCCGGAAGGCAAAGGGCTATCCACCTTGTTGCTGGTTACCTTGGTAAGTGTTCAAATGCTCTGCGATTTCGCTGGTGGCGCAGCCTTGGTTTATTTGTCGTCGCGGTATCGGGTTTTTAGCTTGATGCTTCCTACTTGGACTTGGGCCGCCATCTGCAGTTTTGGATTAGGCGTTTACCTCACATTTTCCGATCAACATCAGCTACATGAAATTGGCTGGCAAGCAGGATTGTTATGCTTTATCAATACAACTTATACCTTACATATTCATCTGCTTAATGGTCGTGAATGGTTCAAACTTGCCGCAGGATTGCTGCTGTTGCAAGCTATCATCACTTTTGTAAGCTTGTTCTTTTTTCTTCGCTCCGATCCTGAAGTGCTCGATTATTTCTATGCGCTTTATGTGAGTTGGGGAACGCTTTGGTTTGTATCGATTGCCTGTATTCGGCACATCCGAAAAGACACCCAACTGTTGGATGATGCAAAATTGAAAGTCTTTCACATTCGGCGCGATATCAAGAAATTGTTTTCGACAGGAGCTGCCAATCAACTTGGCCATTTGCTGCAGTTTTTCAATCAAAGGATTTTCTTTTGGTTCATGCCTGCCTATGGTTTGGGTATTTATTCGAATGCCGTGGCTTTGAGCGAATCTATTTGGATGATTGCTGGAAGCGTTGCCATGGTGCAGTACGGAAAAATTTCCAACATGAGCGACCCAAAACGGGCAGCCGAACTCACAGCCGAACTTTTTAGAGCTACACTTTGGTTGAGTTTCTTGGCTGTTTTGGCTGCTGCCATTGTTCCTGCCTCGTTCTACGAATTGCTTTTCGGCCCTGCCTTTAAGGATGTTAAACAAAGTTTGGTGGTTCTGCTTCCGGGTGTTTTGTTCCTGTCGGGATATTTAATTATCGGGCATTATTTTTCAGGAACTGGTAAGTTTTACCGGAACAATCTGGCCATTTTATCAGGTGTGTTGGTCACAATTGTTGGATTTTTATTGATAGAATTCGTAACCAAAACGAAGCCTGATGAAATTACGGCAGCTGCGATTACGAGTGTTGCAAATTTCGCCATCTTTTTTTCCGTTATTTGGTTTTTCAAAGCCGACAGTGGAATTCATTGGAACGCGCTCATTCCGCGGTGGAATGATGTTCAGCGCTTCGTGAAATGGTTCCGTCCGGCAGCCTGAAAATGTCGAACAAACGAAAACTCAACAAATTCTTCAGGGCAATTGCGCAGGTGATCAAGCAACCAGCATTGCTCAATTTAGTGCTCGATCAAGAAGATGATCATCAACGGGAAATGCAGAAAATCAAGTCGTTAGAACATGGTTTTCCAGAACTTCCCTTCAATGCATTTCTGCCTGAAAATGGAATTTGCATCGAGCCTTTTGCGTTTTTAGAAGGCGGATCGTTGGTTACAGATTTGGCCTTGATTCGAATGATGGCCTTGAAAATTGGTGCGCAACGGTATTTCGAAATCGGAACCTGGCGTGGTGAAAGTGTAATGCAAGCAGCGGCCTCAGTGCCCGAATGTTTCACCTTGAATTTATCGGCAGAAGAAATGCACCGTCGAAATTGGAATCCTCAGTACATCGATTTACACGGTTATTATTCTAAGAATAATCCTCGAATTATTCATTTGGAAGGTGATTCGAGAACATTTGATTTCTCAAACTTTAATGGAAAGCAAGACTTGGTTTTTGTTGATGGCGACCACCATTTCGATTCGGTGGTTCAAGACACACAATCGGCTTTCAAGCTTGTAACACCCGAATCTGGTGTGATTATTTGGCACGACTACGGCCACAATCCCGAATCGGTGCGCTGGAATGTTTTACACGCCATATGGAAAGGAACGCCTGAAGCCCAACGCAAACATTTGTACACTGTTTCAAATACTTTATCGGCGGTATATTATCCTTATTCGGATGTGCCTGCTGGCGTGCGCAAATATCCTGCAGTTCCAAATCCGGGCTTTAGTGTTCACCTGAAAAAATATCAAGGCTAATGTGCGGCATTGCTGGCGCATTTTATCGAGACGGATTCGATTCGAACGTCCTGCTCAAGATGAGTCGGCGCATGCAACACCGTGGCCCAGATGGTGAAGGTTTTTTGTTTGTTTCTAACGGTGAGGCGACGCCTGTTTCTGGAAGCGACACCACGCCCAATTGCCTCAATGGTCGCTTTTCTTGGTTGCCCAAATCACCCGAATTTCAACACGAAAAAATTCAAGGTGGATTTGTTCATCGCCGATTGGCTATCATATCGACCGACGAAAGTGGCCACCAGCCTATGTCGTACAACGATCGGTATTGGATTACCTACAACGGAGAAGTTTACAACTACCCAGAAATTAGGGCAGAACTCGAAAGTCTAGGCTCTAAATTTCAAACGGAATCAGATACTGAGGTCATTTTAGCGGCTTATCAGCACTGGGGAAAATCTTGCTTGGATCGATTTAATGGGATGTGGTCGTTTGTAATTTTCGATCGTTTAGAACAAACCCTTTTTGCCGCGCGCGATCGTTTTGGCGTGAAGCCATTTTATTACCACGTTTCTCCAGGGAAACTTTTGTTTGCCTCTGAATACAAAGTGCTGCTGGCAAGTGGTGAAGTATCTGCAAATCTCAATGAAAATGCAGTGTTCGATTATTTTGTGTTTTCAGAAATTGAATACGAACCGAAGGGTTTTTTTGAACAGATAGTTGAATTGAATCCTGGGCATCATTTGAGCTACGATTTAAAGTCGGAGAGGCTCGAAGTGATTCGTTATTACACACTTCCATTTGTGGATGAAAGCGTTTCGGTGAAATATTCTTCCACTGAATTGGTAGAAATTACACGATCGAAATTGTTGGAAGCTATCCGCATCCGACTTCGTGCCGACGTGGAAGTAGGTTCTTGCTTGAGTGGAGGTTTAGACAGTTCTGCTTTGGTGGGCATGATGCGCCATTTGTTGCCCACAAATCATCCATTGCATGTGTTTACCGCCGTGTTTCCGGGAAAGGAATCCGATGAAAGTTCCTGGGCACGAATGATGGCCGATTACGCAGGTGCCATATCCCACGAAGTGGAGCCAACTGCCGAAATGCTAATGCATTCGCTAGATGAAATGAGTTTTGCGCTCGATTTGCCGATTTGGTCAACAAGCACATTTGCACAATTTAGCGTGATGAAATTGGTACGCGAAAAGGGCTTGAAGGTTGTGCTCGACGGACAAGGAGGCGACGAGCTTTTTGGAGGCTATGCGCCACATTTGTACTTTTTTTGGAAAGGTTTGCAGAAGTCGGAACGGAAAGCTGAAATGCATGCATTTGGCGAAGATGCTCGAAAATTTAAGTGGCGACAATGGTTGAGGTATGAAGGCGTTTTTCGCGTTGGAAATACGGTTGCGGCGAGTGTTTATCGAAATTATTTCCCAGGATTAAATTTATTGAATCCAGATTTTTTTGGCCGACACAAATCCCGTTTTCACAAGCAAGAATTTCGGAATTGGAGTGACCTTAATAGTAGGTTGGCTTGGGAAATAGACAATTCGACATTAAAGTCATATTTGCGTTGCGAAGACCGTTGTTCGATGTGGCATTCGGTTGAAAGTCGCACTCCATTTGCGGATGATCATTTATTGGCAGAATGGCTTTTTTCCCTTCCGGGGAAGATGAAAATCGCGAACAGTTCGGGCAAAGTGCTGTTGCGAGAAGCTGCAAAACCATTTATGCCAATCGAAATTTATGCTCGTAAGGATAAGAAAGGATACACCACACCTAACAATGAGTGGATTAGAAGGATTTCTCCAGAATTGAAGAGCCTTTTTGAGCAATCCGATATTTACAAATATATCGACAAGAAAAAGTTCGATGCGTCTTACGAATCTTTTCTTCAACCATCAGGTAATCAGGATAATGGAAGAGTTTTTAAGTTTATCAGTTTTGCATCCTGGTTAAAGGGCTTAAGTTTATTGTCCGACAAACGTTAATTTTTGATGCATTGTAGGTTATTATTCCCTAATGTTAATTGGAAATTATTGAATAGATTTGCGATTCTTCGATCTAAAAACACAATCGTCACATGAAACAGAAATTTTACAAAGTTTTAACTGCCGGGTTGATTTTATTGGGAACTGGAGCACTTGTAGCACAAACAAACCGTGCTTCATTAGGCCTTGGTATGCATTCGCCAGTAAAAGCTAAGAAACTTCCTAACCCAGCAAGATTTAGCCAAGAATACATGGGGATTCCTTTCTTGGCACCTAATCCAACAACATCATCATTTAATACTTCAGCTCCAAGAGCTTTTGGGCCGGAAGTGAAAATTGGTCAAACATTGTATGATTTGCAGACCAATTCTTCAATGCCTACCCGTATCTTAAACCATGGTAATGGAACACTTTCTACTACTTGGACATTCAGCGGCGAAGCTGGAACTCCATGGTCTGATCGTGGTATGGCTTACCATTATTACAATGGTACAAATTGGGTAAATCTACCTGATTATGAGCAAGCTAGTGGAATTACAAGAGTGGAAGGTACAACCAGAACTGGTTTCGGTTCGATTGGTCGTATCAGCGATGTTGGTGACATTATCGTTGCTCACAATGCAGGTACACCTTCTCAAGCACTTGTAGTTAGCCGCAATCCAAACTTGACTGAAACACAAAACTGGATCGTTAACGTTGAAACGGAGATGTCACTTATTTGGCCAAGAATGGCAGTTGGTGGTCCTGATGGAAAAACCGTTCACGTAATCGGATTAACAGAGCCGACTGGAGGAACATTTACTGGAACCCCTTTCAATGGAATTAATGGTGCTTTGTTGTACAACCGCTCAACAGACGGTGGCCAATCATTCGATCAAACAATGGTTCAATTGCCAGGTGTTGATTCTTCAATTTTTGATGGTTTCTCTGGTGATGCTTACGCAATTGATTCTCGCGGAAACACTGTAGCTTTCGTATCTGGTGAAACTAACACCCGCGTAATGCTATGGAAGTCTTCTGATAACGGTGTTACTTGGGATACTACAACCATCCTTTCTTTTCCATTCGAACCATGGAATGACCAACTTACGGATGTTGATGGCGATGGAAATGTTGATACACTTGATGTAGCCGACGGTAACTTTGCAATCATCATTGATAATAACAACCTTGTTCACGTATGGTTTGGTGCACAAAGAATGTTGAATGATGCTCAAGAAGCTGAACAAAGCTACAGCTTCTTCCCTGGAACTTCAGGAATCCTTTACTGGAATGAAGGTTTCGCTACTGATGATGTTCGTTTGGCAGCAGACGTTGTAGACGACAATGGCGATGCAACAATCGATGTTGTTATTGATTATCCGAACGATGGTCCGGTACCTTACAATGCGGGTCTTACAACTTTCCCTAGTGCAGGTATTGATGCTGACGGAACGCTTTATTTGAGCTATGCTGGAACAAAAGAAGGTGCTGATTACCGCCCTGTTGGACCGAATTACAAGCACATTTACATGACAAAGTCAACCGATAACGGTAACACTTGGATTGCTCCAGTTGACTTAGTTGGAAGTGAAGCAGATGGTTTTGATCAATTTGCTGAATACACTTACGGTGCAATTGCTAAATTGGTTGATGAAAACATCCACTTGATCTATCAAAGAGATGGTTTCCCAGGATCTTCAGTAACCATCGATGATGGTGCTGTTCATCCAAACGGAACTGAAAACGACATCGTTTACTTATCTGTTCCAAATAATTTTGATCAAGTTGGTTTGAATAAAATTGCTGCTTCAACAATTGAAGCAAATCTTCTTCCGAACCCAGCAAATGAAGTTTCTAAACTATCATTTGAACTTGAGCAAACAGAGAATGTAACGATCAATATTACCAATCTTCTTGGTCAGAATGTTGAGACTATCTCTAATGCAAATGCAGCAAAAGGAAGTCACACTGTTTCTTTGAACACGCAGAACATTCCTTCAGGAATTTACTTGGTGAACATTACTGCTGGTAATGCAGTTTCAACTTTGAAATTGGTTGTTAAGCACTAATTAACTGCTTTGAATTTTTTATAAAGGCTGTCTCTTCATTGAGGCAGCCTTTTTTTTGCGCTATGATTTGGTTGATTGTTTGAATGATTCTCAATAAGTCCGAGCCTTGCTAGTAAAACCTATCACATGATCGAATGACTGGTGAACAGAAACAAGTTGATCGCTTTGGTTCAACTTATCGTAGTCTCCAAACGGATTTATAACAATACAATGATTCTTCTGAAAACTTTCGGGTTCAGTTTTTAGCAGATAAAAACGAGTTGAGGATTACTTCAAGACCATTCTAAAGCAACTCTTACCGTGCCCAACAAATAAAATCCCATCTTGGTCGGCAACGGCTTCATAAACAGCACCTGAATTTGTCTCGAGAAGAATTTCAGGGTTTTCGGAAATCAGATTGTACACTTTGCCTTGTTGAGAATAGCCTACGAGCAATTCGTTATAGCCAACCAAGCCAGAGAGAAAGCCAGAGTTTTTAATCACCGTGTGGCTTTTTGAATCTCCAACAACGCCGTAAGTGCCATCGTTTTTGTACCGAAAGGATGGTGTTCCACAGTACATTAACTTGTTTTGCACAAAATTGAGGCTATGCACTAAACCTTTTACATTAAATTTTGGGTGCAGAATACCTTTATCATCGAGAATTGAAACTTTCGTGTTTCTGCCATTGAATACAGCAGCAGCGATTTCTCCTGCTTCATCGCGGCAGAGCGACCACACAAAGTGGAATTTACTTTCCCAAAGGATTTCGGGTTCTTCCGTTAAATTAGAATCTATTCTTGCAATGAATCCCCTTGGAATTCGAATTTTGCCTTTACCAATTCCTGAGCTTCCTCCACAAACCAATAATTTTCCATTGGCATCTGGAAGAATATCATAAAAACAAAGGTTCTCAAAGCCCCGAAAAACTTTTCTTACCGCGGTTTTCGTGTTAAGATCGTATCGATAAAGCGTTCCTTGATCAGCAGCTATAAATACTTGGTTGTTAACCTGGGCAATTTTTAGAATGTTACTTCCATTGTTTGGGATCTCTATTTTCTCAAGCTTGTTACCGTTGAGCTGTTTGATGATTCCAAATTCGCCACCAAGCCAGATATTTCCATTCTTTAGCTTAAAAACGTCATAATAGCTAGAATCTTGATTTGCTGCCTTTTCCAATTGAATTGCTAGTTGACCTTGTAATGAACAAGACAACAAGATAGCTGGAAAAAGGGCTTTAAAAGAATTCATCAGTAAGCGCAAAACTAAACAATAAGTTCGATCAGTATTCTAACTTGAATAATTGAAAACTTGTTTCTTAATTCGAATGATATTTTCTCATTAAGCACAGCGATTCTAGAATAATTGCAGTGGTTAAAGCATCTGATTTCCAATACAAAGTATTTCGAATAACTGTACCACCAGAAAAATAAACGCCACCATGCCAATATGCTTTTCCGTTCTCAAAATGAGCTTGATAAAGCAAGTAATTTAATGCGGACGTCACATTTTTATCCAAGCCAGTAATTTGGGGATTACCAAGTTTCAGCATAGCATTTAGTGCGTAAGCGGTAGATTGGATTGCGTCTTTTTTATTCACTATTCTACGACTTTCAAAACTTCCATTGGGCAATTGACTGGTTTTGATGTGGTCGATTAGTGGTTCGATGCAGTTCGACAAACTCAAAACTCCCGATTTCCAAGCCTTCATCACGGCATAGTGAATTTGGTAACGGTTTGGATAATAAATGCCGGCACGACTCCATTTTTTGCGTTTGATTTTTTGTTCGATGAAGTTCGATGCGCCATCAATTCCATCGGATTTTATTTTCAAGGTTGCCAAAGTAGCCAACACATTCGCATTTACAACTGCATCTACATCGTTTGATCCATAAGGCATGTAAGGTTGATAAGCATAAGGGTAGGCCGTGCTTTTTGGAGTTAAAAACAGTGCGTTATTGATGAGTAATTTCACCAAGTTTTGTGTCGGGAAAGCTTGTTCTTCTCCACGCCATGTTAAAAATGCGCCTGAGCTTCTCGGGTCCCTTGCAAAGTGATTGTAATAATGGATGTTGCTGCGTAGCGTGTCTCTATAATCGTCGAAACGTGGGAATTCCTCATGGATGATCGAATTTCCTGAAATGCTTTGATAGTTCCATTCCGCCAGTAAGCCTTGTGCAGTATCATCATTGTCGTTCATGATATTTGCCGCTCTGCGGATATAGTTATTCAGAATCTTGAACCGAAGAGGTCTTCTAACTTTAACATCTGTTCTTGCTGAATCTTCCTTGGAGAGCATTTTCCCATTCGGCTGCAAGGATGGCCAAAAATTGAAGCCGTTGTTGTCTTTGTAGCTGATTAACTGAGGATAAGCAATCTCCAACATACGTGGGATTTGATTCAAATTGGTATCGATTCGATACACATCTGCTAATATATTCATCATCCCTGCAAGGGCAAAACAATTTGAATCGTACACTTTTTTTTGTGTGCCTAATAAGATATAGCCTGTGCGCATTTCCATGAATGTTGGCCATTCACCAGCAAAATGACTATCGGCTACGGTGGTAGATTTCTGCGTATCCTTTAGATATTTTAAGCACTGATTGATTATGATATCAAGCGAATCTGCCGATGGAATAGTTTGTCCCAAAACCTGTATTGGCAGAAACAGACTCAGCAAGATAATCTTCCTAAATGCCCGAATTGGCTTGTACACGAATTCTACAGCCTTGAGCATTTGAATATTATCTAAGTATCTGAAAACGGTAAGCGTCTAATCGAACAAATATAAATGTGAGGATGGTGAACGACCACAAAGAAGAGCCTCCGTAACTGAAGAACGGAAGCGGAATTCCTACCACGGGAGCCAATCCGATCGTCATGCCAATATTGATGGCAATATGCACAAAGATGATACTTGCCAAGCCGTAGCCGTATATTCGTGAAAATGTAGATCGTTGTCGTTCAGCTAAATAGATTATCCTCAGAAGCAACACAACAAATAACCCGAGCACAACTACACTGCCCACAAATCCCCATTCTTCTCCAACTGTGCAGAAGATAAAGTCGGTGCTTTGCTCGGGCACATAATTATACTTCGTTTGTGTTCCTTTTAAGTACCCTTTTCCGATTAGGCCTCCTGAGCCGATCGCTATCATCGATTGGTTTACGTTGTAGCCCGCACCTTTGGGATCTACTTCCTTACCTAGAAGCACGTTAATCCTTTTTTTCTGGTGAGGCTCGAGGATATTCACAAAGGCGTAATCCACCGAATGTATAAAGGCCAAGGAGGCAAGTAAAATACTTCCGGTGATGACTAAATTCGAAAGTTTTAAGCGAACGAATATGAAGGATGCTGCAGCAATGCAGAATAAAATAATGCTCAAGATGGTTTCATCCACCAACAGGGCAAGAATAAATAAGATCACCATGGCGACCCCAAAAATTAGGATGTTTCCAGAAAGGCCTTCTCTAAAAAGCACCAAAACAAAGGCAGCATAAACGAGTGCTGATCCTGTTTCATTTTGGAGAATAATGATCAAGGCGGGAACTGCAAACAAGGCGGATGCAATGAGTTTGGTGCTCAGCTTCTCAATTTTTATGTTGATGTTGCTGAGGAATTTCGCTAAAGCTAGATTGGTGGCAAACTTGGCAAATTCGGCAGGTTGAACACGAAATGCGCCTACCCCAATCCACGATTTCGACCCTTTCACTTCGGCGCCAACAAAAATTACTGCAATGAGTAGTAAGACAAACGCTCCGTAAACTGGCCAAGCGAATCGAGGAAAGAATTCTCCATCGATAACTAAAATCACAAAGGCAATAAACAGCGATGTTAAAATCCACACGAGTTGCATCCCGTAGCTTTGTGTAGTATCGAAGATGTTTTTGTATTCTTCGTTGTAAACGGCTGCATAAATGTTGAACCAGCCCATGGTAACCATCACAAGGTACAATGTCACCAAAACCCAGTCGATGTTCTGTAATACGCCTTCGTTGTTCCGGTTTGCCATCAGTTATTTCTTAGAAATCCAGTCTTCTTTTTTCGGCAGAAGGTTGGCTTCGAAAATTCGTGTTTCCATTTCTGGTCGTTTCACTTCTCTGCGAAGATACTTTTCCATCATCAAGCTGGCTATCGGAGCCGCCCAAGTTGCGCCAAATCCTGCATTTTCAACATACACGGCAATTGCGATTTTGGGTTTATCCATAGGTGCAAAAGCGATAAAGATTGAGTGGTCTTTTCCGTGTGGATTTTGAGCAGTTCCTGTTTTCCCGCAAATTTCCAATGAATCTAATTGGGCAATTCGTCCAGTACCGTTCGTAATTACATTGCGCATACCATCAACCACCATGTCGAAATATTCACGTTCGATTTTGGTGTAATGTTTCGTTCGAAGGTTGGAATCGATTTTACCACCATCAACTTCTTTGATCACATGTGGAGGATAAAACCATCCGCGGTTAGCGATTACCGAACAGAAATTCGCCATCTGTAAAGGCGTTACGCCCATTTCGCCTTGACCAATTGCCAAAGAAATTACAGTAATTGCATTCCACCTGCCCGAACCATGGTACTTGTCGTAATATTTTACTGTTGGAACGTTTCCAGAGGATTCTTGCGGTAAATCGGTTGGGAATTTCTGCCCCAAACCAAAACTCATGACATGGTTTCGCCACACGTTAAATCCGATGGCCGTTTTTGGGTACTTCTGAAGGATATTTTTGAATGTGTTGCAATAGTAAGAATTGCAAGATGTTGTAATCGAGAATTTAAGGTTTACTGGTGAAGCATGCGGGTGACAACCAACGGTTAAGCCTCCAAAATGAAACCCTCTGCTGCAGCTAAAGAGTGTGTTTTCGTTGATTACGCCTTCGTGTAAACCAATTAAGGCATTTACCAATTTAAAGGTAGATCCTGGCGGATATTTCGCCATCGTTGCCCGATTGTAAAGCGGTTTCAACGTGTCGAGTGCCATTTTGGGGTAATTCTTCTTTTTGTTTCGACCAACCAACAAGTTGGGATCGTAGGTTGGCGCAGAAACCATCGACAAAATTTCTCCACTTGAAGGTTCGATAGCGACAATAGCCCCAACTTTATTCTGCATTAATTTTTCGCCATAGGCTTGAAGATCTGCATCAATAGATGATGTTAAACTTCTGCCTAAAACCGATGCAGTATCGTATTTTCCACCTTCGAAGCTTCCTTTTTCTCTGTTATAAACGTCAACCATCACGATTTTCACTCCACGTTGTCCGCGAAGCGGGATTTCATAAGCCTTTTCTACGCCACTCAAACCCATGTTATCGCCCATGCGGTAATATGGATTGGATGAAATGAGCTTTTCGTCGACCTCACCAACATAGCCCAATGCGTGCGGAGCAATGCGCATCGGATACTTCCGTAAAGTTCTTGCTTGCACGAAAAATCCAGGAAATTTATAGAGCTTTTCTTGAAGCGTAGCGTATGTTTCGAGCGATATTTCCCCTTCAAAAACTTCAGGCCTAAACGAGCTAAATTTTTGCTTTTTGAGTTTAGTTAGTTTTTGGATGAATGCTTCTTTGGTTATTTGAAGCATATTGCAAAGGTCTAACGTATCGATGGTTTTTACCCGTTTCGGGATTACCATTAAATCGTAAGCGGCTTCGTTGTAAACCAAGATTTTACCGTTGCGGTCATAAATAACGCCACGTTCTGGATATTCGATTTTGTGACGAAGTGCATTGTCGTCGGCTGCTAATTTGTACTTGTCGTTAATAACTTGGATGTAGAACAATCGGATCAAGTACAACACCACCAAGGTGATGAAGATCGTACTGATTACATACTTGCGGTCCGAAAATAGATTCATCCTTCAACCTCCTTGCTGCGTTGTGAAAGTACCTGTGTTACAGCAATGAGCATCATAGTAAATATACTGCAGGTGAATACGCGGAGCAACAAATCGAAAAAATTCAGAAAATTAAAAGCTTCGAGGAGAAATAAACTCAAATGATGCACAAATGTGAGCACGCCCGCATAAACAAAAAAGGTGCTTCCGCCCATACCTTGCATCGTTAAGCGAAGTGTAGATTCATATCCTTCTCGGGGCGCGATCAAATTCAAAAAGCTAGGTCTAATAAATCCTAATACAAGGCAAGCTGATGCGTGCATTCCGGCAGTTCCGGTAAACATATCGATGCTGATTCCAGTGATAAAGCAAATCAATAACAGCAGTAATCGGTTAATATTTACTGGGAGCATCAGCAAAAACAGGATGTACAAGTACGCATTGAAATAGCCATTCACAGGGCCAGTGATTTCCACTTGATCCAGCACCAAAACCTGTACGAACAGGAGAAGGAAAAACCTGAAAAAATTAGCAATTAAATCACTGATCATTGGCTACGGTCCTGGCTTCTAGCGTATCGCGCTCCTGTTTAAGAATGTCGCGCACTATGTAAACGTATGAGATATTTTGGAAATCTGTGGATAGTTTCACTTTGATTTCCTTGAAACTTTCGCCCGAAGTGCCTATTTCGGCTACACGACCAACCATGATGTTTTTCGGGTATATCGAAAAGGATGTTGTAACGATTGTGTCGCCAACAGAAACTTTTGCGTGGCTTGGAATGTCGAGCAAATTGGCAAGCATCGGCGAATTGCCCGACCAAATGGTTGAACCGAAATAACCGTTCTTTTTCACCATGGTAGAAATGCGGGTTTTGCTATTAAGCACCGACATCACTGTGCAAAAGTGTTTACTTACATCCTTAACAATTCCAACAACACCGTTAGATGAAATCACCGACATATCTTTTCGAATGCCTTTGTCGGATCCTGCATCGAGTGTGAGATAATTGTTCACTTTCGAAATACTGTTGTTGATCACTTTAGCGGTAATGTATTCGTATTGCTGAAATCCGAGCGAGTCGTTTACTTTCATCAGTTTAAATGATGCATCGTAAAACGAAGTAGAATCGGCTCTTCTTAATCGGGCATTTTCTTCGGCAAGCAATCTGTTGGTGATACCCAAAGTGAGGTAATCTGTAACATTCGAGTAGGCAGCATAGATTTCTCCCACAACCTCATTCGACGTTGAAACAACAGCTTCTCGCTGGTAGGTGTTATTGTTCACCAACAAATACATCGAGACTCCTTGCAACAGCAGAAACACAATAAAGAAATTGTACTTTCTGATGATCAGGATAAAATTCCGCATAGCGAATCCCCTTTAAACGACTCAGCGAATGAGGAACTTGAACTTATCGCGGTTTTTCAACGCGATACCTGTGCCACGCGCAACTGCACGTAGTGGATCTTCTGCAATGTAAACAGGAAGTTTTGTTCTTGCAGAGATTCGTTTGTCGAGCCCTCTAAGCATCGAACCACCGCCAGCCAAATAAATTCCTGTGCGATAAATATCTGCAGAAAGTTCAGGAGGAGTCATTTCCAAGGCATTCAAAATCGCAGTTTCGATCTTAGCGATTGATTTGTCTAGACAATGCGCAATTTCTTGATAAGAAACCATGATTTCTTTAGGAATACCAGTCATCATATCGCGACCATGCACTGCAAAATCTGGTGGAGGATTGTCGATTTCTGTTAATGCAGCACCCACCTCAATTTTGATTCTTTCAGCCGTGCGCTCTCCGATGTGGATGTTGTGTTGGCGACGCATGTAATCTTCAATGTCGGATGTGAAATCATCACCCGCAACGCGAATGGATTTGTCGCAAACAATTCCACCTAAGGCAATTACTGCAATTTCGGAAGTACCACCTCCGATGTCGATAATCATATTTCCCATCGGCTCTTCCACGTCGATACCAATACCGATTGCGGCAGCCATTGGTTCGTGAATCAGGTACACTTCTTTTGCACCGGCATGTTCTGCTGAATCGCGTACAGCACGCTTTTCAACTTCTGTAATCCCCGAAGGAATACAAATAACCATCACCAAGGAAGGCGAAAAGATTTTTCTGTTTGGATTGATCATTTTGATCATTCCGCGAATCATGTGTTCTGCAGCGTTAAAGTCGGCAATTACACCATCTTTAAGCGGACGAATTGTTTTGATGTTTTCGTGCGTCTTACCGTGCATCTGCTGAGCTTGTTTGCCCACTGCAATTACCTTTCCTGTTGACCGTTCGATGGCCACAATAGAAGGTTCATCCACAACAACTTTGTCGTTATGAATAATGATCGTATTGGCCGTTCCAAGGTCAATCGCTATTTCTTGGCTGAAAAAGTTGAACAAACCCATTGTCTGTTATATCTCCTTATTAATGTTTAAAATGTCTTGTTCCAGTGGTTACCATGCAGATATTGAGGCGATTGGCTGCGTCAATTGAATCTTGGTCTTTCATCGATCCTCCAGGTTGGATGATAGCTGCAATTCCAGCTTCTGCTGAAAGTTCTACACAATCGGGGAAAGGAAAAAATGCATCGGAGGCCAAAACTGCTCCTTCGGTAGTGAAGCCCATTCTGCCTGCTTAGATCGGAAGAGCAC
>CANHIS010000015.1 GCA_947460255.1 Bacteroidota bacterium | reverse complement strand
TAAATTGGCTCAAAAATGCTCCAGCAATTACGAAAAGAACTGCGGGGATGCCCATGTTGAGGATCAATTTTCTATCTATGCCTTTTCTGAACAAAGCGATCTTGGCCAAGTTGCTCGACACATGAAAAATCGCTGTAATTCCTAATACAGTATGGAAATCGAAAAGCAATCCAGCAAATGGAACAAAAAATACCGATGACCCAAAACCTCCAATGGTTCCAAGCACTTCAGCAACAAATACGATGAGCAGAAGCCAAATCAGGTCAATTCCTTCGGGCATTCTGCATAGTTAATCATTCTTTTAGAAAGAATGTCCCATTTTATCGCGCTTGGTTTCCAAGTACTTCGCGTTGTGCTTGTTGGGAGCAATTACAATCGGAACGTTTTCAACAATTTCCAATCCGTAACCGATCAAGCCAGCCCGTTTTGTTGGATTGTTGGTGATCAATTTTAACTTGCTAATGCCGAGGTCGCGAATAATTTGTGCACCCACACCATAATCGCGCTCATCCATTCTAAAACCTAGTTTCTCATTTGCCTCAACAGTGTCGTAACCTTCCTCTTGTAACTTGTAGGCTTTCAACTTGTTGAGCAACCCAATTCCACGGCCTTCTTGGTTCATATAAACGATCACACCTTTGCCTTCTTTCTGGATCAACTCCATAGATGCATGCAATTGTGGACCACATTCGCATCTACAAGACCCAAAAATATCGCCCGTTAAGCAGGAAGAATGTACGCGAACCATGACAGGTTCATTGGGTTCCCAAGTGCCTTTTACAAGGGCTAAATGTGGTTGGCCAGTATTGGTTTGTGTGTACGCAATGAGTTCGAAATCGCCGCGCTCAGTTGGCATCGAAACGTCAACTTCACGTTTGATCAAACTGTCGTGCTCCAAGCGGTATTTGATCAAATCCTCGATCGAAATAATCTTGTAGCCTTTCTCGGCTGCAAGTTCTTTCAACTCGGGAAGACGCGCCATAGATCCGTCTTCGTTCATGATTTCAACCAAAACACCTGCGGGCTCGAATCCAGCAAGGCGCGACAAATCTGCAGCAGCTTCGGTATGGCCAGCACGTCGCAACACGCCGCCATTTTTCACTTTGAGCGGAAAAATATGACCTGGACGTGCAAAATTGTTCGGCTGCATTTCAGGATTTACCAATGCCAAGATTGTTTTCGATCGGTCTTGTGCAGAAATTCCTGAAGTACAACCATAACCAAGCAAATCGATCGATACTGTAAATGCTGTTTCGTGCGACGATGTGTTGTTGCTCACCATCATTTGTAAGCCCAGCTCATCACAACGTTCTTCGGTAAGTGCCACACAGATTAAACCTCTGCCTTGCTTACTCATGAAATTCACCATTTCGGGAGTTGCATGGCGTGCTGCACAAATGAAATCGCCTTCATTTTCGCGGTTTTCATCATCTACGACAATGATCACTTTCCCGTTTTTCAAGTCTTCAATTGCTTCGGGAATGGTATTCAGACTGCTGGTGTGCATATTACTTATTTTGAACGTTTTCTGAAGCTATTGCATCAGCTGGCTCAAGAAAACGGTTGAGAGCTTTGTTTTGTTCAGCCCAACTGTAACGACTCAACATGAGTTCGCGGGCATTTTGGCCTAAACGGATTGCCAATTCGGTGTTGTTTAAAAGATAGGAAATTGCCTCGGCGACTTTGGCAGGCGTATCGGCAATCCAAATTTCTTTGCCATGTTTTGCTCCTATGGCGTTGTTAGCTAAACTGCTTGTGATTACAGGCATTCCCATCGACATAGCTTCGAGAATCTTATTCTGCATACCAATTCCAATTTGCATGGGCGCCACAAATAAACGGGCTTGCTGATAGTACTTTCTAAGGTCTTTCACCCAGCCTGTTAGCTGTAAATTACGTGAGTGCAAACGCGATAATTCGCTAGATGGATTCTTTCCGGCCGCAACCAATTGGATGTGCGGAAAATCCTCTTTCAACAAAGGAAAAACTTCTTTTACCAAATAGCTCACACAATTCACATTGGGCTCATATTGCATGTTTCCAGTAAACAACAAATCGATCGTCTTGGCCGCAGGTTCTGGCTTGTAGAAATCTACATCCACACCATTGGGCAAAATGATCATTTCTTTACGCGCTGGATGATCAATCAAACCAGCATCTTGCTCAGAAATAATGAATCGCTTCTCGAATTGGTCGAACACTTCCGTTTCATACGCTCTTAAACGCTTCAATTCCATTTGAATCATTAGTCGTTTGAAAAAAGATTCGTGTTGAAGTCGACGTTCTAAGCCTTTCGAAAATGCATCTTGGTAATCAATCACTTTATGAGCTACTTCCAAGTTTTTGCAGTGCGCCGCCATCCGAACCAGTTGGCAATACAAAACATCAGGTTTCACTTGTTGCGTGTATTTTTTGAGTCGGCTAACTGAATATCTCGAAGTGAAATATGTCACTTGAAATGGCAACTTGCCGAACACATTGAATAGCATCCTAATAACGATCCCCGGAAGGGATTGCCTAACCACACATACATCTGCACAAACCGCTTTCACTTTTTCGAGATCATCGGCCTGAATTTTCTCGTTGGTAAGGCAAAAAAGAAATACTTGATGTTCTTCTGCAAGGCCCAAAATGTGGTGCCAAGCCCTGAGTTTATCTCCCTTATCGGTTGGAAGCGGAAATCTGGAAAGGACAACTAATACTTTCAAGCGCTGATGAGGGTTTTGTAAAACGAAATCAATCGGTTGGTTAAAATTTCCGGGTCGAAATGATCACGTGCAAATGTAATCGCATTTTCTGAAACCTCGGCCGAAAGCGCAGGATTATCGTTTAACTGCCGCAGTACCGCCACAAAATCAGCAGGTTGATTGCATATAAAAAGATGCTTCCCATGTTCGGCTGGAATGCCTTCAAGACCGCACGATGTTGTAAGAATAATCTTCCCAAGACTCAGTGCTTCAATGATTTTTACACGAATTCCACCTCCACTTAACAATGGCACTACCATGATGCCGTGGTTCTGCATAAACGCCATGGCGTCAGGAGCATCTTTTACCTCCACGCTGCTCATATTGAGCTTCTTGTAACGATTTGGCATCGATTTACCTGCAAACGCAAACGAAGTTTCAGGAAATGCCTGTAAAATAGTTGGCCAAACGTCTTTTAAAAACCAATCAATTGCTTCTTGGTTGGGCTGCCAATCCATCGCTCCGATATGAAAAAGATGGTGTATTGAGTCGTTACTTTTTATTTCTCCCCTCCGGGGAAATGGCTGCGCGATCCCGATAACTTCGGCTGGCACGTGTAAGCCTAATTTTTTGAATACGTCAAGATCGCATGAGGAAATCGCAATCAAACCGGAAACCGCATTGATGCGTTGAGTTTCTTCACGTTTCAATCGAGCACTCATCGCAGACAAATAGAGACGTTTGATCGGGTTCGACGAATTGTGAGCCAACCGTTCCCAAATAAGGTGTTCAACATTGTGCGCCCGCAACACTACAGGACATTTGATCTTATCTAAAACCGGATAAATGAGTTCCAATGCAAAAATGCTTTCAGCCTGTACAATGTCGTACCGCTCAGCTTTTATGCGTTTGAGCAATGTTTGGGCAATGCTTTCGCTTCTGAAGCGAGCAAGGTTATATGAAGCATTTGATGAAACCAGATTCAACAATGCACCAATAGCACGAACTTGTGTATCGAGATTTTCGGTGAGAACAGAAAATGGATAACCTTTTGGAATGTCGGCAGGAATGGGATGCCCGGGTGTTCCAAGCATAAACTGGTGGACTTCAATTTGCGCATTTCGCAGTCCATCGGCCAAATTCTTCATCGCCAATTTCCCTCCATCCATCGGTGGGAAAAGCGACTTCTGACTAATCTGCAAGATTTTCATCTTTTGGCAGCAGGAATAAAAACGGAAAACAGCTTTCTAAAAAACTGCACATACACGTGTTTATCGAAAAGTGCAGAATCGCGTGTTGATTTGTAAGTGAGGAACAAACCTATTGGAAGCAGCACAGCCGATGAAAGCCACATTCCCCAAAATGGGGTGAGCACAGCTTCACGCGCAAGCTTTTCGCCCGTAATCGAAACCATATGGTACAGTACGAAAAAGATGAGCGAAAAAACCACAGGCATACCGAGTCCGCCTTTTCGAACAATTGCACCAAGTGGAGCGCCAATTAGAAATAGCACCAAGCAAGCAAACGACAAAGAGAATTTACGATGCCATTCAATTTGATGGCGATAAACACGCTCTTGCTCCTGCTCGAAAGTAGAAATTGAAAAATCTAATGAGCTTTTGGAGGATCGTAACGCTGATGCAGCTTGCTCATAAATTCGGAGGCGCTCGTTCGATTTGAAATTGTTGATGACCGATTTCTTATCGGCCAATTCTTTTTGATTGTAAACAGGAACTACAGGCTCACGTTTATCGGCGTTTCGGTTCAAGAAACTGTCGATTTTATTTGGATCTCCAGTTTGCATGGCTTCTTTCACAGCAATTTGAAGCCTGAGTTTGTCTGCACCTTTAAACGTAGTATCTGTCGACTTTTCGATTGTCGAATCCTTTATTTGCTGCTTTTCTTTTCGGGGCTTTAAGATTGTAGAATACGTTCTGTTTAAATCGAAAAACGGCCCATGAAACAAAACCTTTGGCAAGTAAAGTTTATCGGTTTGTAATTCATTGATCAATGTATCAGTTTCAGCTTCAAGCTGCGATAAATTGAGCATTTGGTAATTTTTCTTGTACAGATTTTCATCTGATTTCCCCATGTTGAAAATCGACAAATCGAATCGTATCAAATCTTCAGCAAATTGCTCTTTTAGGAATGGGTAGGAATTTCGTTTTTTCTTTTTACCTGGTTCGGCTTCGGTGTAGGTGTAACCATTTTTCAAACGAAGTTCAAGATAACGTTTGTCGGGCGTTTGCGACATTTCACCTTTTTCGGCAATGATGAGTCGTTCATTACCATTTTGCCGAGAATGGTCGTAAATCATGATGTCGGTTAAAAGCTTACCATCGTTTGATTTATTACCAATTCTGATGACGTATTTGTCTATATCGTTATTAAAAATGCCAGGTTTAATGTTGAGTTCAGGTCGTTTTTGGGTTACGTCGGCCAATAAAGTTTTCATTTTTAGGTTGGCAATCGGCAACACGTTGTTCGAAAAATAAAACGCACCAAAACTGAGTATCACACACAAAATAAAAACTGGGCGCATGGCACGTTGCAGCGATATTCCTGAAGATTTCATGGCAGTGAGTTCCATAAATTCACCAAGGTTTCCGAAAGTCATTAGCGACGAGAGCAGGATTGCCAAAGGCAGTGCTAACGAGAATGTGGTGAGCGAAACAAGACCAAGAAGTTTCAGAATAATTCCCCATTCGAGGCCTTTTCCAACGAGGTCATCAACATACTTCCACACGAACTGCATCAACAGAATAAACACTGCGATGAAGAATGTAAGCACAAACGGCCCTAGATAAGACCGCAGGATAAATTTGTCTATTTTTTTCAATGAAGACCTAAATCAGGCTGCAAAAATACACATCAAGCGCCAATGGTACGATGTAATTTTTGAATGGCGCTATCCCAAGACAAACGCACTTCATCTTCCTCGCCATCTTCAGCAAAGTCGGTAACCATCAAGGCTGTTTCTCCAGTAATGTCGTCTACTTGGATTCGAAATTCAAAATACACATTGTCGGGCCCATCTACCCAGCGGTAGCGGGCATAAACATTTTCTCTAGAACCAGTGAGCTTGGCCACTTGTTCCGAATCTTTGTTCCAGATAAATGTGTACATGCCTGCGCGAATATTTACGTTATCGCAAAACCAATCCGAAAGTCCGCTCGGTTCGGTCAGAAAAGAATAGAGTACTCCAGGCGAGCACCGCAGGAGGTATTCAAGTTCAATTTTTTTCTGATCACTCATAGCTTAAAACGTTTATTGCAGTTTGCTATAATACAAAAAGCCCGTTTCCTAGCAAATCGAAAAACGTTTATTTTATTGATATGCTTTGAGATCAGCATGTTAAGGTTATTGCCGAATTGTATTATTTTCGCGCCATGTTCCGCGATCGAAAAGTTGTAATTGTACTCCCGGCCTACAATGCCGCGCTTACCCTCGAAAAAACATATGCCGAAATTCCTTTCGACATTGTAGACGAAGTTGTGCTCGTTGATGACCACAGTTCGGACAATACGTCGGATTTAGCGAAGAGAATCGGGATTCGCCATGTAATTCGCCACGAAAAAAACAAAGGGTACGGAGGAAATCAGAAAACTTGTTACGCGAAAGCTTTAGAGTTGAAAGCCGATGTGGTGGTAATGCTTCATCCTGATTATCAATACACTCCATTATTAATTCACTCGATGGTCGCCATTATTGCCAACGATTTGTATCCAGTAGTTTTTGGATCGCGCATTTTAGGAAAAGGAGCACTTAAAGGCGGCATGCCGATGTACAAATACATTGCGAACCGTTTCCTCACTTTGAGCCAAAACATCTTGATGAACCAAAAACTCTCTGAATACCATACTGGTTTCCGCGCTTTTTCGGGTGAGGTGCTCAAGAGCTTAGACTTCACGCACAATTCCGACGATTTCATTTTCGATAACCAAATGATCGCGCAGGTTTTCGCAAAAGGCTACGAAATCGGTGAAATTACTTGTCCAACGAAATACTTTGAAGAAGCATCATCGATCAATTTCCGTCGCAGTTCCATTTATGGGTTGGGTGTTTTAGGGGTTTCGATGCGCTATATGCTTCACAAAGCAGGCTTGATGAAGTGGAAGTTGCTTTCGTAAAAGAATCAGAGAATTCCCAAGGCAATTAAACTTCCGGAAAGCAGCAGAAAAACCGCTACCAGCATTCTGATCCAAGCAATTTGCACTTTTCCAATGTATCGGTTTCCGAGCCACGCACCAGTAAAAGCAGCTAACACAGCCGCCATTAAAGTAACGTAGGGCAAATTTTCTGAACCTGTGATATACATATAATATGGTATCCTAGTAAGATCAATCGCGCAGGCAATAAAAATTCCTGTGGCAATAAACGCTTCGCGGGATAAACCAGCGCGAATTAAAAACGCAGTTCTGAGTGCCCCTTGATGCCCGCTCAATCCACCAAAAAATCCTGATAAAATCCCGCCCAAGGGAAGCCACTTTAAATCGATTTGTAATTTTTGGAATCTTTTATTCAACTCGAGGATTCCAAAAATCACCATCAATATGCCAACAATCAAGTTAATTGGATCGATAAAAAAGCCATGTTCGCCCAAAGTATAATCGTAAAGACTGTCGAGATCGCCTAAGTAGCTGAGCAAATTCATCCCCAAAACTCCAGCAGGAATTGCAAAAAGCGAAAATTTTAGTGCCAGCGTTTTGTGGGCGTGTTTCACCACCAAAATAGCCTTGAACCCATTGTTTAAAAAGTGCACCAAAGCGGTAAGTAAAACAGCCATTTGCACACCGTAAAACAAAGAGAATACAGGCAAAAGCAATGTACCCAAACCAAAGCCACTGTAAAACGTGAGCAATGATGCCAAAAACGCAACCAAACAAACAAGTAGAATTTCCAAGGTCAACAAATTGGTTGAATGAAGCGTGCAAGTTAAGGTACAAAACTTTCCAAATGGTTAATCAATTGATTGGATTTTCCTTGTACAAATAAGTGTTTTGAGAAGATTCGAACGGCCTGTATAGGTAATAAACACTGCGGTTCTTGATTCGGATTTTTTCGACATACCGGTGCGTAAGTCTAAATTCTTCTTCCTTCCCATTGGTGAGATTCTTCAGCCAAGAAACACCTAATCTCAAATACAAAGCGTAAACTTCACCAGTGGTTTCATCTTGAATAAGTTGCCTGCGGTAGGATTTATCTTCATGAAATTGAATGTTTGCTTGGTTGTCGCGCAGCAAACGATCATCAAATGTGACCAAAGAATCGCGGTAATGGTCAAACACCTCAAATTGCTCGTTTTGTTTCATCATCGGACTGTACAAAGGATGCCACCAAAAAGAACGAGTAAAACCAGTGTATGCAGCAGCAAGGTCATATTTGTCTTCACCGGTTCTTCTGCATCGGCGGTTGATTTCTGTTTGATCTTTAAACGATAGAAACTTAAATTCTGCATAGTACAAATCGCGAAGACGCTTGTCTTGCACGTTAAGAATGGTATCGTATTGGCCTTTTCGGTCCAATTTTATGTAAGCGAATTCAGGACGATCGCGTCTCCACGTGCTGTACACCATGGCAGAATCGTTCATCACAGGCACACGCCGAATACCTTTATAATAATCGTTGGATCGAATGCCTGAAAGTGCTTCAATCGACACCCGAAAAACTTCCGCTTGGCATTCTAGATAAATTTCGCCAGCAGCATCCTTAAAGAACGACTCAGCATTATGCGGCAATTGGTAAGCTTTTAATTCATGATTTTGCTGATCGAACAGCCGAAGCTTGCAACGATCAGGGCGTTTCTCCCAAGTAAGCAGCCAAATCGAATCGCCCGAAAAAATGTAATCTTTAATCATCCAAACGGGCGAACTAACAATAGTATCGGGCTGCAGCGAAGCATTTACTTCGAATGTTCCGAGTGAATTTTCTTTGCGCACCATGGCGATGGTGTTTCCAGAAATGCTGGCTAAATCAACGTTCAAGGGTTCGAAACCTGTTCTGTTAATCTGCAAGCGTTTTACACGCACTGTATCGATTTTGAAACAGCCTTTGGAGTTCGAAAAAACCTGTTTGTTTCCGTTGCTCACAACAGCGCCCGAAACAGGCTTCCCATCTTGATCCATTAAACAAGCTTCGAAGCGCTGAGCCTTACTCAAAGAGCTAAAGTGCAGCAACACAATTGCTAAAATATAACGACGAATGTGCATAAGCCATAAGTTTTGAATGAAATTAATTCATACTTCACAAAGACGGAAATACAGAATTTGACGATTATCGGGAACTCTTCAACTAATGCAAACCATATCACCATTTCGCCTTTTAAGATCTTTAAAGGCTGGAATCAACCGCTTTGAGAAATCTATTCACAAGTCATATTATTTTATCCAAAGTGCTTGTTTCGGGGCAAACCTTAACGGTTATTTGCGCCGTGACGAAAAGAGTCTTGTTAACAGGCGGTCCGGGATTCGGAAAGTCGAGCATCATTGAAGAAATGGAGCGCCGAGGTTTAACCGTGCACCACGAAATCGCTCGACAAATCATCCAACAAGCCATCGAAACAGGAGGAACTTCCACGCCTTGGCAAGACATTGATTTGTTTTCAAAATTAGTACTCGAAGGTCGTATTGATCAATTTCACAACAGTTTGAATAATACATCCTTTTACGATCGAGGAATTCCCGACATCGCAGGATTCCTAAAAAAAGAGAAACAGTCAATTTCTGATGAACTTTGGAAACTCTGCGAAGAACACAAATACTTCCGATTGGTCTTCATTACACCGCCTTGGGAGGCTATTTTCCGCAAAGATCCGGAACGAAAAGAGGATTTTGTAGCAGCAATTCGGGTGCACAAAGCCCTCGAAAGCATCTACTCAGAACTTGGTTATCAGCTCATTCCCGTGCCGATGGGATCCATTAAACAACGCGCCGACTTTATTCTCAATCATCCTGGCATCCGCTCCTAAATAGACGCAGGCTTTTGGTGTAACTTTGAACACCCATGTTCAACCCGGAAGACATACTTCAACAATATTGGGGCTTCAATGCCTTTCGACCGCTACAAAGAGATATTGTTCAGTCGGTACTGGATGGCCACGATACTTTGGCATTGCTTCCAACCGGTGGTGGTAAATCGCTCTGCTTCCAAGTACCCGCGCTGTGTCTCGATCAATTGTGCTTGGTCATTTCTCCGCTCATCGCGTTGATGAATGATCAAGTCGAAAACCTCCGCAAACGCGGCGTCGAAGCCGGATTGATCTCATCCGCCATGGCGCCCGAAGAAATCCCCGTAGTGCTCGATAATTGCATGCGCGGGAAGTACAAATTTCTTTACGTATCGCCAGAAAGACTTAGTAACGAACATTTTATCGAGGCACTCCGACATTCACGTGTGGGCATGATTGCGGTTGATGAAGCGCATTGTATCTCGCAATGGGGTTACGATTTTCGTCCAGCATACTTGGAAATCAGTAAAATCAGAGCACTTATTGGATTGAACATTCCTGTAATCGCACTCACAGCGACTGCTACACCAGATGTTTGCGATGATATTGAAAAAAGGCTGGAATTCCGCAACCACAAACGTTTCCAGAAAAGCTTCCGAAGACCTGAATTGGTTTACGTGGTGCGTGAAACGGAAGATAAACTGCGGCAAATTCTCCGAATTCTCGACAAAGTGCCGGGCAGTTCGGTGATTTATGTGCGCAACCGAAAAAAGACGCGCGAAATCTCCGATTGGCTCATCCAGCAAGGAATTGCTGCCACTTCATACCATGCAGGAATCGATTTTGTGACTCGAGCACTGCGGCAACAACACTGGATTGAAGGAAAAATCCGCGTCATAGTTTGTACGAATGCTTTTGGAATGGGTATCGATAAACCTGATGTTCGCTCTGTTATTCATATTGATTTGCCAGATTCGCCTGAAGCATATTTTCAGGAGGCCGGGCGAGCCGGAAGGGATGGCCAGAAATCGTGGGGAATTCTGCTCACCGAACCAGCCGATTCTGAAGATGCATTGCAGCGGTTTAAGCGACAATTTCCAGGTTTCGATACTGTGAAAGCGGTCTACAATTGGATCGGTAATTATTTGCAACTGCCCGTGGGAAGCGGCGAAGGACTCTCCTACCCTTTCGATGTTGGTGAATTTTCGAATCGATACAAAATCCATCCGATCGAATGTGTGAACGCCATCCGATTTATGGAGCAGGAAGGTTTGTTGAGCTTTTCGGGAGATGCAGCAACACAATCGCGGGTGTTTATTCCGGTCGACAAAGAAACTTTGTACGAATATGAAGTGAAGCATCAAATGGCCGAACTGTTACTTCGAACTATGTTACGTTCTTATGGAGGAATGTTTCAAGATTATGTGGTCATTAGAGAACGAGAATTGGCCGAACGTTGTGGAATAGCCGAGCCAGAAATCAAAAAGCGCCTCCAAACGATGCATCAGGCTGGCGTGATTAGTTATTTCCCAGCCAATCAGCAACCTAAGATTTTTTTCAATATTGGACGTCAACATCCTGATCGGCTTCCTATGTCGGCCAAAACCTACGCAGAACGTGCTGAAGCCGCCACCAGCAGATTCAAAGCCATGGTCGATTACATGGTGCAAACAGAGATTTGCAGATCAATCTTTTTGTTGAAATATTTCGGAGAGAAAAATCCTGATCCTTGTGGAAAATGTGATACCTGTCTGAAAAACAAAGAGAAGAATATCGAACGGTTGCAGCAGCAGATTTTGAGTTGGCTGCATCCAGATCCCAAAACAATGACAGAATTAGAAAAGCTCTACCATGGCAATACCGATTTACTTTTAGAGGTACTCAGAAAACTGCTCGACGAAGAAGTCGTTTGTGAACCTACATCGGGGATGTTCAAACTCAAATCATGACAACCTTCGAACAGCTTCTTTCTGGAAACGATGTAGTGAGAATTGCAAAACAGCTGATCGGTTCTGAAATTTTCACCAAAGTAAACGGCGTATACACTTCAGGCATAATCACCGAAACAGAAGCTTATGCAGGCGAAAATGATCGGGCAAGCCATGCTTTTGGCGGGAAAAGAACTGCACGAACAGAAACTATGTATCGAAAATCTGGAACGGCATATATTTATCTTTGCTACGGAATGCATCATTTGTTCAACATAGTAACCGGTCCAGAAGGCACGCCACACGCGGTTTTGCTACGTGGAATATTTCCCCTAACGGGAAATGAATGGATGCGTGAAAGAATGAACAAACCATCGGGAAAACTTCAAACCATCGGACCAGGTCGCGCATCGAAAGCACTTGGAATCAGCACCTCACAAAATGGAATACAGATCGATGGAAGTGTAATTGGACTAAAACTACCTGATGTTGAACTTCCTGAATTTGAGATCATAACAGGTCGGCGAATTGGTGTAGATTACGCCGGCTTAGATGCTGAGTTACCTTATCGATTTTTCATTAACAAACCTGAATTACGCTTTAACCCATGAAAGCCCTTAACCGATATTTCGGTATTATTTGGATGATTTTCGCCTTTCTGTCGGTTTGGTTTTGGCTCAACCTGCAAGGAATGGCCAATTTCGAAAAAGTGAGGGATTACGCTGCCTGGATATGCTTGATGTATCTTTTTTATAACAGTCGATCGGTTAAAAGTAAAAATGCCGTGTTGCTTTTCGTGGGCATGACGATTTTCGTGGTTGGGCTCACCTTTAGATTCTTCCATTGGCCCATGAGCTATGAAATAATCTTGCTTTCTTCGGTTTTTATCATCACAGGTTATTCGCTCTATATTGTTCGGCAAACGCAAAAATCTTGGATCGATCTGCTCAAACTATTTTGGGTGATTAGTGCTGGAGCTGCATTTTTATGGTACATGCTCAGATTACCGTATATAAGTGTTATTGAAGAGATTCCATCTTTGCTTTTCTGGCCGATGTATTTGGCGGTGGTTATTGCTGAGGCACTCGGAAAAGACCAAGGCATTGAAGAAGATTTAGAAACTGATGGATTACCAGACGATATCCTCTGAACCATAATCCAAACGATTATCTTTGCGGCCTGATGAACACTTCCTTCACAGAGGAAAATTACCTCAAAACGATTTTTAAATTGGCCGGCGATACAGGTGGAAATGTTTCTACCAACGCTATCGCGGATGCTTTGCAAACCAAGGCCTCGTCGGTTACGGATATGATCAAGAAGCTTTGCGACAAAAAATTCTTGCATCACACACCTTACCAAGGTGTTCAATTGAGTTTGGAAGGAAAAAACAAAGCATTACAAATCATTAGGAAACACCGTTTGTGGGAAGTTTTTCTGGTTGATCGATTAGGCCTTGGCTGGGATGAAGTGCACGACATTGCCGAGCAACTCGAACATACTAGTTCAGAACGATTGTATCAACACCTTGACCGCTATTTGAACTTCCCGAAGTTCGATCCACATGGAGATCCAATTCCCGATCATGAAGGTCATATTGAAGAACAGGCATTAAAAAGTTTATCAGACGGATTAGCAGGAGAGGAATTTGAAGTCTCGAGAATTATGGTGCATTTACCAGAGTTTTTGCAGTATTTACAAGACATTCAGCTTATCCCCGGCACACGGGTAGCCATTTTGAGAAAGTACGAATTTGATGGTTCTGTTTCTGTGAAAGTGGGCAATGGCCCCGAAATAATGTTGTCGCGACAGGCAGCAGCGAGCATTTTTGTAAAACTCTGAAAACGTGGCAACGAAAGGAAATAAAGGTAACAACCTGAATATTAAAAACCGACGCGCCAGTTTCGAGTATTCGCTCATGATGGAACTTACCGCTGGCATTCAACTTACTGGTACCGAAATTAAATCGGTTCGCGCTGGAAAAGCCAACATTACCGATGCATTTTGTGCATTTGTGAAAGACGAATTGTTTGTTCGAAACATGCACATCGACGAGTATGAGCAAGGCAATATTTACAACCATTCGCCCAAACGCGACCGCAAATTGCTTCTGCAGCGCGTCGAATTGAGCAAACTCAGAACAAAGATGAAAGACAAAGGCTTGACAATTGTGCCTTTGCAGATGTTTTTAAGTGAATCGGGATTTGCCAAGCTCGATATTGCTTTGGCAAAAGGGAAGAAACTTTACGACAAGCGCGAATCGTTGAAAAACAAAGACGTAAAGCGCGATTTAGCGCGAAAAAACGACGATTAATTTCGGTCTTCCAACAAAGGTACGAACCTAAATTCTCCGTGCACTGATTGCGATAAGCTTCCATCGAGCGCCTTATCCACCACCACCATTTCTTGCGTACCATCTTTGCCAACAGGAATCACCAAGCGACCGCCCGGTTTCAATTGGTCGATTAAAGGCTGTGGGATAAATGGAGCGCCGGCTGTGACGAGAATTTTGTCGAACGGCGCAAAGCCAGGCATTCCGAGATAGCCGTCTCCAAACGACAACCGGGCTGAAATACCCATGAGATCGAGCAGTTTTTTGGTTCTTACATGCAAATCATGTTGCCTTTCAATGCTAAAAATACGAGCACCAAGTTGCACAAGCACAGCAGTTTGATAGCCGCTTCCAGTGCCAATTTCGAGAATTTTATCTCCGCGTTTGGGCGAAATCAGTGTGGTTTGAAATGCCACAGTGCTTGGATGCGAGATAGTTTGACCAGAGCCGATTTTAAATGCAATGTCTTCGTAAGCCTTTTCCACAAAGGCTTGATCGGGAAAAAACAGGTGGCGAGGAACTTCCAACATAGCTTCCAACGTGCGATCATCGGCAATTTTCAAATCGCGTAGTTCGTCGATCAATCTTCTTCTCAATCCTTTGTGTCGGTAAGTATCCTGCCCAATCATATATAAGTTCTCAAGGCTAAAGTACTGCTCACCAATGCCTGCATTTTCTAAAGAAAGAAGAGGAATTACACAATCGACTGTTGATTTTTTATGAGTAATTTGTAAGTAATCAGAAATTCGAAGTCTTTGCCGCAAGGGATTTTCGTTTAGGTTTGTGCGAAAATTGGGAAGAATGCTTAAGATTGGCGTTATTGGTGCCGGACATCTCGGAAAGATCCACCTAAAACTCATCCAAGAATCTGAATATTATCATCTTACAGGCTTTTACGATTCTGATACGGAGCGCGCGCAAGCCTATGCTTCAGAAACGGGCATCCAACTGTTTGAATCGGCTGAAGCACTTATTGAGGCCTCCGAAGTCGTTGATATTGTTACTCCTACCTTGGCACATCACCAGTATGCGTGCAAGGCACTTCGCATGAGTCGACACATTTTCATCGAAAAACCGATTGCCACCACAGTAGATGAAGCGCGTGAAATCATGCAGCTATCGGTTGAAGCCGGTAAGAAAGTGCAAGTTGGCCATGTGGAAAGATTTAATCCTGCATTTTCGGCAGCACAGCCTTTCTTGAATAATCCGATGTTTATCGAAACCCATCGATTGGCTCAATTCAATCCACGCGGAACAGATGTTTCTGTCGTGCTCGATTTAATGATCCACGATATCGACATTGTGCTTAAAAGCGTCAAGAGTGCAGTTCGAAAGATCAGCGCTAGCGGCGTTTCAGTAGTGAGCGACACACCAGATATTGCCAATGCAAGAATTGAATTCGACAATGGATGTGTGGCGAATCTCACAGCTAGCCGTTTGTCGATGAAGAACATGCGAAAAACACGGTTCTTCCAACGTGATGCATATATAAGTGTAGATTTTTTGGAAAAAGAAACTGAAGTGATTCGGATGTCGGCCATTGAAGGAGAGCCCGATCCACTTTCTCTTACAATCGATTTGGGTGAAAACCGCGGCATGAAAGAAATCTTCTTAGAGAAGCCAACAATTTTACCAACAAATGCAATAAAAGCAGAATTAGAAAGTTTTGCTGAGGCCATCGTTAATCAAACGGACCCGGTGGTAACAGCATCAGATGGATTGCAGGCTCTGGATGTCGCATATAAAATCATCGACAAACTGAATCTTTCTCCAAATCTATTGGCCTAACGATGGTAAAACGCTACACGTTAATTCTCCTTTTGTTTGTTCTGATGCTTTCGGCTTGTTCAACCGATAAAGGTGTTCCTGCCTACATTCGAGTGAATACTATTCCAGTAACGACCGAGGCGATAACACAAGGCACAAATTCTTCAAACATTACAGATGCGTGGATTTACATCGACGACAATCTGGTAGGTGCATTTGAGCTTCCATGCGACATTCCAGTTCTCGAAACGGGAAACCGAAATATAGCAATTGGCGCAGGGGTTAAAATCAATGGTATTTCGTCACTTCGTGCACCTTACCCATTCTATCGTTTTTACCAAACTACTGGAAATCTGGTTCCGGGTGAAAGTCTAGAATTACAACCAACAGTAAGTTATTTCGATTCTTTACAGTTTGCATTTTTAGCCAATTTTGATGATATATCAGGCAGCAAACTAGAAGCATCTGGAGGAACAGATACAACAATTGGCATCACCAACGATCCCGCTAAAGTTTTCGAAGGCAATGGATCGATGATCGCACAACTAAATCGTGATTCAGGATTTGTTGAATTTCAATTTGTTGAAACGATTTCACTGCCTAAACAAGGCACTGTGATTTATTTAGAGTTCGATTATAAAACCACTCACGTGTTAAGCGTTGGACTGAAGTCATATTATCCATCTTCTGGGATCCAAAATACTGAGCTCATCAACTTAAACAAGAGCGAAGAATGGAAAAAAATTTACATCACGATGACCAGAGCTGTAAGTGAACAGCTGAACGCATCCAATTACCGCGTGTATTTTTATTCGCTCAAAACTGCAGGATCAGAACCGTTGGAAATCCTGATCGATAACATGAAAATTATTTATTGATCGGAGTGATTGCAACAAGAAGAGATAGAAATCAGGCGATCATTCAAGCCCTCGCGGATCTGCTTTCAGCAGGTGCAGGCTGGACGGTTTACTACATCTTTCGAAAGATCTACATCGAACCCATCCGTTTTGGTTATGAAATAGACTTGGTTTTCGACCAAAATTATTGGCTTGGCTTATTGATCATTCCAGCTGCTTGGATTGTTTTTTATCAAATGAGTGGAAGCTACCACGATGTTTTCAGAAAGTCGCGACTTGGCATTGTAGGTAACACGCTTCTACTTAGTTTGATAGGATGCACTTTGTTGTTTTTCACTATTTCACTCGACGATTTTGTTCCATCCTACCAGTACTATTATTCTTCATTTCTAGCATTGTTTGGCGCCCACACAGGAATTACGATTATTCAGCGAGCCATTGTTTCAACCTGGAATTCTCGAAGAATCCAAAGTGGAAAAATCAAGTTCAATACCTTGTTAGTGGGTTCAGGGCAAAAATCTTGGGATACCTTCAAGAAAATATCTGAACAAACTATCAGTTCTGGAAACCATTTTCTTGGTTATATCCCCGTTAATGGAAGCTTGAACAAAGAGTTAGCTTCAACATTAACCAATGTTGGATCGTTCGAAAATCTTAGCAGCATTGTTCGTGAACTCGATGTGGAGGAAGTAATTGTTGCGCCAGAAAACAGCGAACATGGATATCTCGGAAGAATCCTCACGGAGCTCGAACTTACCACAGTTTATATCAAAGTAATTCCCGACATCACCGATATTTTGCTCGGTTCTGTAAAAATGTCGGCCATTTTTGGCGCCCCAGTTATTGAACTTAATCGAGCATTGATGCCAGTTTGGCAACGTTCCTTCAAGAGAATGTTTGATATAGTGGTTTCGGTTTTGGTTCTGGTTGGATTGTTTCCTGTGTTTCTAATCACAGCAATGATTGTGAAATTGGGTTCGCCTGGTCCAATTTTCTACTTCCATTATCGAATAGGTTTAAACGGAAAGCCTTTCAAAATTTACAAATTTCGCTCAATGTACAAGGATGCCGAATCTCGCGGTCCACAATTGAGCAGCAAATTCGACAGTCGTATTACGCCTTTCGGTAGGTTTATGCGCAAAACACGACTCGACGAAATTCCACAGTTTTACAATGTGTTGATCGGTTCTATGTCGATTGTTGGACCTCGTCCAGAACGCCAGCATTTTATCGATCAAATTGTTGAAGTAGCACCACATTATCGCCTTTTGCACAAGGTTCGTCCGGGAATTACTGGCTGGGGCCAAGTGAAATTCGGATACGCCGAAAATGTACCTGAAATGGTTGAGCGTTTGAAATACGATATCTTGTATATCGAAAACATGACGCTTGCCCTGGATTTTAAGATCATGATTTACACAGCCTTAATTGTTCTCCAAGGCCGAGGCAAGTAATTGCAACCACATTGAACATTTTTGGGTCGGAATTACTTTCTTTGCAATCCCAAAATTAACCACATGCAAAAAGTAGTTGTTGTAGGCGCAGGCACCATGGGAAATGGTATCGCACACACCTTTGCTCAATTCGGATATCCTGTATTGTTGATCGACGCAAATGAAAGTGCCTTGGAAAAAGGTTTGAAAACCATCCAATCCAACTTTGAACGCCAAGTGATAAAGCAGCAAGTAACTGAAGAACAAAAAGTGGCTGCATTGGGCTTAATTACCACTGCTACATCGATTGATTCTCGCGCTGCGGATGCAGATTTAGTAGTGGAAGCAGCATCCGAAAACTTCGAAATTAAATCATCAATCTTCAGAAAACTTGATGAAGTTTGCAAGCCTAGCTGCATTCTTGCTTCAAATACATCATCCATATCCATCACCAGAATTGCAGCGGTAACTAAACGTGCCGACCGTGTAATTGGAATGCACTTTATGAATCCAGTACCGGTAATGAAATTGGTGGAGATCATTAATGGTTATTCAACATCGAAGGAAACAAGTGATTTAATTTTCAAGACATCTGAGTCATTGTCAAAAATCCCAGTAATCGTAAATGATTATCCAGGATTTGTGGCGAATAAGATCTTGATGCCTATGATCAATGAAGCCATTATCACTTTGAGTGAAGGAGTTGCTGGTGTGCATGAAATCGATACAGTAATGAAACTTGGAATGGCACACCCGATGGGGCCACTTCAATTAGCCGATTTTATCGGATTAGACATTTGTCTCTCGATTTTACGTGTTTTGCAAGATGGTTTTGGAAACCCTAAATATGCTCCAGCTCCATTGTTGGTGAATATGGTAACAGCTGGGCATCTAGGCGTGAAAAGTGGGGTTGGATTTTACGATTATTCCGCAGGAAAGAAAGATTTAATCGTTGCTGCGCAGTTTAAACGTTAATTCACGAAAGTTCCGTCTTCAATAGAAACGATGATGTCTTCAATCATTCGGTCTTCGGTATTTGCATTTGGATCGTAGGAAGACTTCAGATTTGTTTTAAAGATCCTAGCAACCGATTGCCAGAAAACGGCTTGAAAAGAACCACGAAGATCTTTCACAAGTCCATAAGACGTATTACCAGATTCTCGGTCTATTAATTTTATCAGGATTCTTCCTTGATTAAGCGTCATGTTTCTGATGTCGCCTTCAAACTCAGCCTTCAATTCATCTTCAGCTTTCTTGAGCATTTTTTTCTGCTCTTTAGGATTCATCAATGCCATTGCATCATTGTACTGCTTGAGTTTTTTACCAGCTAATTTTGAGTACGGATACACTTTCGCCACATCGCGTTTCAAACGGCTCCATTTACGCTCTTCTCGTTTCGAGGCAAACACACGGGCTTCGGCTACAGTTATAGGTTCGAGTGTAACCGTTGGGATTGTATCGCCATTGTCGCCAATGATATAATGAACTTTCAATGCAACCGGCTTTGGGGTCTCCGACATGAGGATACGCTCCTTCAATCTGATTTGGGCATTTACCTGCAATATCAGTGTGGAGAAAAGTAAGATGAGGACGTAACGCATAGTTGAAAAGTCGACTGCCAATTTATATGCCAGATTAAAAATAAGGTTGCAGCGCCGATCGAATAAACTCAGGAACTCTTCCCGGGCGCATGTTCGATGCAGATAAAAAAACCAATTCGGTTGTAGCTTTATTAATTTGCTCGTTAGCCTCATTAAACGTTTTGTAATGAAAACGAATGCGACTCATCGGAAATTCTTCGATAGTTGTGATGACTTTCAACAAGTCGTCGTACTTGCCGGGCTTTAAATACTGAATCGAAAACTCGGTAACAGGCATCAAAATACCAGCTTCCTCAAGGGCTTTGTATGGGCAACCGATGCTTCTCAACGCTTCTACACGGGCTACTTCGAAGTATGTGGCATAGTGTCCGTAATAAACAAATCCCATTTGGTCGGTTTCAGAATATCTTACTCTAATGTAGGTTTCGTGTTGAAACATATTAAATTTGATGGATCACGGAATTCCATCATTCCGACAAGGTAAATTTGCCTGTTAAAACGAAACGCAAGAATGCCCCAAAAACTATTTATCAAGAGGTTTATTCACCTGATTTTACTACTAGCAATTTCTGCTTGCAGCAAAATGGTGAGTCAAGGACCGGAGCCACAGTTGCCTTATGAAATTGGGAAAGGATACCTCACTGCGGAGGATGCAAAAATTGAAGCCATCATAGCTCCGTATCGTGAACCCTTGCAGAAAAGCATGGCAGAAACCCTGTGTTTCAGCGATGCAAGTGCCACAAAAGAATTACCTGAAGGAAGTTTGGGCAGCTTGATCACCGACATTCTACGAAATGAAATGAGCTTACAGAGCAATAGTTCCATTGATATTTGCTTTTTGAATCATGGCGGATTGCGCGTAGAGTGGCCCAAAGGAGCAATTACTAGATCGATGGTTTTCGAATTGATGCCCTTTGAGAATCAGTTACAGGTTATACAAATGAACACTACGCAAGTGGAAGGCATGCTCAAATTGATTGCTGCTAAGGGAGGATCTCCCATTTCTGGAATCCGGATGGAAATAGAAAATGGCCAATTGAAATCTTGGTCGGTGAATGGAGATCCTAAGAAGGAAAAGACATTATATAATGTACTCACCTCCGACTATTTGGTGAATGGAGGCGATTCGTATTTATTGAAACATGAAGGAGAGTTAAAAGTTATTCCTGAAAACTTAAAGGTTCGAAGTGGAATTGAAGCGGCCATTACGCGCATCCATCAAGAAGGAAAAACGCTAAAACCAGCAAAAGATGGAAGAATCCAGAAAGTTACCACGCCGTAATTTCTTAAAAGCAGGTTTGCCCATTCTGGGGATGGCATTCCTTCCGAATTCCGTTTGGGGAGAATCGATGAAGCGCGAAAAAAGACTATCGATCTTGCATACGAACGATTGGCACAGTAGAATCGATCCTTTTCCAGTGAACGATCCAAAGTTTCCAGGGATGGGTGGAGCGGCCCGACGGTCGGCATTGATAAACAGCATTCGAGAGGAAGTTGGAGAGGTGCTTCTGCTAGATGCAGGTGATATTGTTCAAGGTACGCCTTACTTCAACTATTATGCAGGTGTTCCTGAAATCAGATTGATGAATGAAATGGGATATGAATGCGCTACTTTGGGTAACCACGACTTCGACAATGGCATCGAAGGTTTAAAAAAGTTGCTTCGTTTGGCGAAATTTCCATTTGTGAACTGCAATTATGATTTTGGACAAACCGGATTGTCGGAATTTGTTCATAAGTCGGTCGTGATTAAAAAATCAGGGTTACGTATTGGCATCGTGGGCGTTGGGATAGATTTGAAACCACTTCTTCCAGCCGAGAATATACTTGGTATCAATTACAACCATCCAGTTGAATTAGCTGATAATGAAGCCAAAAGGCTCCGAAACGAGGACAAATGTGACCTAGTTATCTGTTTATCTCATCTTGGGTATGAATATTCCGATGGCAAAGTTTCTGATCGCGTATTGGCCTCACAGACAAGATATATCGACCTGATCATAGGTGGACATACCCATACTTTCCTTGAAAAACCTATGCAAACAGCCAATTTAGAGGGCAGAATGGTGACCATCAATCAGGTAGGTTGGGCAGGACTAAGGCTAGGACGTATTAATTACCTTTTTAGTAACATTAACAACACTAAGAGCGGCCCAATTTCCCAAATTGAAGTTTTTAAAAAGTCAATAGCGATTTAATTTTTTTTTACTGAATTTTTGCTAAATATTTGTCGCTTGTAACAACGTGAAGACTTACAAAGACGGTCAATTCAGGGTTACTACCTATATCTCAACACATTAACACAAAGTAATAGAATGGAGAAAACTTTTGAGAAAGTATGGCAGAACTGTCTTGATGTGATCAGGGACAACGTTAACCAGCAGAGCTTTAAGACCTGGTTCGAGCCGATCAAACCTGTTAAACTCAACGTTAGTGTATTAACGATACAAGTACCTAGTCAGTTTTTTTACGAGTGGCTTGAAGAACATTACATTGATCTTCTGAAGAAAACCATCAATAAAGAATTAGGTCCCGATGGGCGGTTAGAGTATTCCATCATCATGGAGAACAACTACCGTAACGCGAACCCATACACCATTAATATTCCTGCGGTAAACGCAAGAACAAAGAATCCACCGGTTTCCATGCCGATAGATTTGAACAACAATTCAATCAAGAACCCTTTTATCCTGCCTGGGCTCAAGAAACTGAATGTTGAATCACAGTTAAACCCAAATTATTCATTCGACAACCTAGTGGAAGGCGATTGCAACCGTTTGGCACGTTCTGCAGGTTTTGCAGTAGCGAATAAACCAGGTGGAACAGCTTTCAATCCACTCCTTATATATGGTGGTGTTGGTTTAGGTAAAACACACCTTGCTAATGCAATTGGGTTGGAAATCAAAAGAAACTTTCCAAACAAGACTGTACTTTACGTTCAATCTGAAAAGTTTTGCCACCAATTTGTTGATGCCGTAAAAAACAATTCGCACAACGATTTCATCCATTTCTACCAAATGATCGACGTCCTCATCATCGATGACGTGCAGTTCTTCGCAGGGAAGGAAAAAACACAAGACATATTCTTCCAAATCTTCAATCACCTGCACCAAACTGGTAAGCAGTTGGTTTTAACATCCGACAAATCTCCAATCGAATTGATCGGATTGGAACAACGTTTACTTTCTCGTTTCAAATGGGGCCTTTCTGCCGATATGCAGGTTCCAAATCTGGAAACCAGAATTGCGATCCTCGAAAAGAAAATTTATGCCGACGGTATCGATATGCCGAAGGAAGTAATCGAATACCTCGCATACAACATCACAACAAATGTTCGAGAACTCGAAGGAGCGCTAATTTCATTGGTGGCTCAATCAACCTTGAACCGAAAAGCCATCACACTCGAACTTGCCCGTCAAATGATCGACAAGTTCGTGAAGAATACAACCCGGGAAATTTCTATCGATTTCATTCAGAAAATCGTATCCGATTATTTCAACCTTCCATTGGAATTGTTGAAATCAAAAACACGTAAACGCGAAGTTGTTCAAGCTCGTCAAATTGCTATGTTCTTCGCGAAAAACATGACCAAATCGTCCCTCGCCAGTATCGGTCTTCAATGCGGTGGTAAAGATCATGCAACTGTTTTGCACGCTTGCCGTACAGTAAACAATCTCATGGAAACGGATAAAAAATTCCGTGTCTACATCGACGAGATTGAAAAGAAAATTGGAAACCAATAAAAGCTAGGGGGAGCACACGTAATTGTCTGTAACTAAAGTACTAATGGTATGCCTCGGAAACATTTGTAGGTCTCCGATGGCTGAAGGAATTCTTCGGGACCACATAGAAAAGGCCGGCCTAAAAGTGATTGTCGATTCGGCAGGAACTTCAGGTTACCATTCTGGTGAAGCCCCAGATTTTCGTGCAATTAAAACACTACAAAAAAAAGGGATAGACATCTCTGGATTGTCGGCGCGTCAGTTTACCGTAAATGATTTCGACGATTTTGATTTCATTTACGTGATGGATACTTCTAACCTGATTAATGTACTTAATCTGGCAAGAAACGACAATGATAAAAGCAAAGTGATTCTCATCATGAACGAGGTAAGCCCTTCAAAAAACCAATCGGTTCCAGATCCATTTTATGGAGGAATTGAAGGGTTCGAAGAGGTTTACAATATGCTCGACCATGCTTCAAAATTGATCATCAATCATATAAGGAGTTAATTGAATCCTACTGGAACTTTATACCTCCTCCCTACTCTTTTAGGCGACGATGCAGAAAACGAATGGCTCTGCCAGAAGGAAATTGCATTGTTCGATGACATAAAAGTTTGGTTCACCGAAAACGAACGTTCTGCAAGAAGATTCCTCAGAAAAGCCGGATTTAAAGGCGATTTCGATGAAATGGTGATGGAACGGCTCGACAAAGACACGCCATCTGCAGAAATCGAAACCATGCTTAAACATCTGCTCGATGGGAAAGATGCTGCAGTGCTATCAGAAGCAGGCTGTCCAGGAATTGCAGATCCAGGCTCGAGCCTCGTCCGCGGAGCGCAGAAAAAAAGAATTCCAGTGGTTGCTATTCCAGGACCATCAGCCATTGTGCTCACCTTGATGGCTTCAGGATTTAACGGTCAACAATTCACATTTCATGGTTATTTGCCCGTAGACAGCGTTCAAAGATCTAAGCGAATTCGAGAACTGGAAAACAATGCTAAAACTACAGGATACACCCAAATTTTCATTGAAACGCCCTATCGAAACAATGGATTATTGGCCGACATTTTAAAATGCTGCCAACCTGAAACGCCTATTTGCATTGGGGTAAACATCACCTTACCAAATGGTTACACAAAAACCATGAGCGTTAGAAACTGGCAAAAGGATGTTCCTGAATTGCACAAGTTGCCTGCCGTTTTTGCCATCGGATAAAATTTTCATAGCTCATTTTAAACTATCCTAAATTGGGATGGTCAACCCGACCATAAAACCCTAACATTATGAAAACTATCAAGAAAAATGGACTTGCTGGCTTATTTGCGGCCATTACTTTATCAATGTTGGTTCTATCATGTAACAAAAAAGATGATATAGATTCTGACACCAACGCAGCCAAGAATGAAAATTCTGTTGAAAAATATTACATCGAACTTAACGACATCGCTGACCAAGTAGCCAAAACAGGTTCTGCGTCAGGTTTCAAAGTAACAGAAGACCAAGGAACCTTGTTGAGTTCTTGCGCTGTAATTACTTTCGACACCTCATCAGCCGTTTCGGCCTTAAATCCCGATACAATTGTTGTGGATTTTGGAACCGGCTGCATAGGAAACGACGGCAGATCCAGAAGTGGGAAAATTATCGTTTCAACCACTGGTCGCTATTTTGAAACAGGCACAGTTGTAACCATCATACCACAAAACTATTTCGTAAATGGAAATGGCGTAAGTGGCAGCCGCGTTGTAACCAACACTGGAAACAACTCAAGCGGACAACCTACATTTACCGTTCAAGTAAGCGGAACAGTAACTCTAGCCAACAATGGCGGAACAATCACTTGGTCGGCTTCAAGAATCAGAACTTGGATTGCTGGTTATGATACACCACTCTTGTTTGCCGACGATGAAATCAGTGTAACTGGAAGTTCAAATGGAACCAATGCTTCAGGTGGAAGCTGGTCAACAATCATCACTTCACCATTGGTGCACAAACGTTCATGCCGCGAAATTGTGAGTGGCTCAAAAACCGTTACACCAGCATCACGCCCAGCAAGAATTGTAGATTACGGTAATGGAACTTGCGACAATACAGTAAATGTTACCATAAACGGAAACACATACACGATCACAATTAACTAACGAAAGAAAGTGAATTTGAAGAAGGCTGCTCAATTTGAGTGGCCTTCTTTGTTTTATAATGGTTAACACGCTTCGAATTGCTATTTTCGCAGAACATGAAAAGATTTTACAAACTCCTTTCGTCGTGCTTGCTGCTCCTCTCCATTTCGGCATGTAACAACGAAGAATCAACCAGTTGGGAAACGGAATTGCTTGGTCCGCTAGCCGAAACTCGGTTGTCGATAGAAGATATCATTGCCGACTCCTTGATTATCAGCAATCCTGGAGATCCTCTGGTAATTAAATATGAATCAACGATTAGTTTAATTCCTTCCGATTCGATTCTTTCGATTCCCGATACGACAATCGAAAATTCCTACAGTTTGCCCTTAGACTTCAATCTTCCAAGTGGATTTGAGGTATTTGATATCAACCAAGTTATCCGATTCAACTATGGTGAACTTCAATTGACGCACGCGATTTTAGAATCCGGAAGTTTAGAATCGGAAATCACTTCATCGCTTGATGATCCAATTCTTTACGGATATTCGATTCCCTCTGCCCTATTTTCAGCTGTTCCGTTCAGTTTGATTAACCAATCGCTTGCAGCGGGATCGGCAACTAATCCAAGGGTTGAACAACGTTCCTTTAGTTTAGCAGGCTACAGTTTAGACCTCCGCGGACCAGACCTCAACTCGAGCAATGAAATCCAATTGATTTTGGATGCACAACTTGACCCTTCGGGTGATGGAAGTCCGGTGATAGCCAATGTTCCAGCCATCAAATTCAAAAACACCTTCAAAGATTTTCGTCCATACTTTGCCAAAGGATATTTGGGTCGCCAGATTTTCGATAACTCCAACGAGAGCTCCGATTTAGGATTCATGCGCAATTTGGAAGGAAACCTCAACCTTGATGATGCTACATTGGATCTCGAGCTTGAAAACTCAATTGGCGCAGATTTCTCCTTCCTTGTAGAGCAGTTGAAGGGCGTTAGAACATCCACCAACACTCAGGTTTCTTTGAATCATCCGATGATCGGGAACATTCAACACATGGGCAGAGCACTCAATGTGGCGCAGGATGGAAATCCCTACACCCCAGTGGTGAGAAATTTTCAATTCAATGCCAGCAATTCGAACCTTGTACAAATGCTTGAATTGCTACCTGATCAACTTCACTATTCGGTAAGAGCCGAATTGAATCCTTTAGGAAATATCTCTTCAGGCAACGACTTTATCTACAGTTCGAGTAATGCCAGAGCGAAAGTGGCCGTAACCATGCCGCTGAAATTTGCTGCAAATGCCTTGGTTTTTCAAGATACCATCAGCACTGCAGGTTTAGAAAACGCCACAGATAGTCCAGTGCAAAATGCCGATTTGAAGTTCTTTGTTGAAAATGGTTTTCCATTCGATTTGATGACCGAGTTTTGGTTACTTGATCAGAACAAAGCTTTGATCGACACCATTTTGATCAACCAAAATATTCCTGCAGCGCCTGTTGATGCTGATTTACGCGTGATTTCACCAACAAAGCACATTTTGCAAGCGAAGATCACTCCTGCCAGATTGAATGCTCTGGAAAAAACGAAATACATTGTTGTGAGGGTACGCCTCAATACGCAACCGGAAAACACGCTGCTTCCCATGTATGCCGATTACTTCGTGAAAGTACAATTGGCTGGAAGAGGAATTTACACAGTAAAACTAAAGTGATGAAAAAGGCAATTTTTAGTTTTCTGTTTTTGGGCTTAAGCTTCACTAGCATTTTGGCACAAACAAATCCAGCCAACGATACTGTGAAAATTAGGAACACCTATATGTTCTTACCTCAACTTCCTACAGTATTGAGTGAAGTTTATTTTCACCCTTATGATTATTTTACTCCCTACAACAAAGCGATTGTCGAACTTTATGCGAAGGGTTCTTCAAACAGCAATTCTATTCCCACGTCTTTTTCGAATGCATTTGTCAATCCGAAGTTTATCGATAATGAGTTGAAATCGAACGCTTACGATCGCCTCAATGGCATGGGAAGATTCGGATTAGAATTGGACTTCGGAGTTGAAGCAGTTGTATCTCCCGACAGCACTTGGCATGACAATCTACAAGCGATAACATTTAGTGCAGGTCGACAGTTGGTATATGGAGCAGAATTCTCCGAAGATCTGTTGCGCACCGTTTTCAGTGGAAATGCAGCTTACGCAGATCAAACGGCGAATTTCGACAACAGCAAGCTTTACGCAATTGGTTATCAGTATTTTAAAATAGGTTATCGAAAGCAACTCTCGAAAGATCGATTTGGATTTTTCACCAATTTCGGATTTGCAAGAGGATTGAACCACACTGATATTCAATTGAATTCAGGTTCATTGTACACAGAACCTTCAGGTCAGTGGTTAGATTTAGCTTGGAACGGTAGCTATTTCACCTCAACAAGAAGTTCCAACAGAATGGGAGAAAATCCGTCGAACGGTTACTTGATGGATCTGGGCTTCTACAAGTTCCTCGATCAAAAATACCATTGGAAGCTCAGTGCTTCTGTGAAAGATTTGGGATTCATCACTTGGAATGCACAAAGCGATAATTTCAAACGTGATACAAGTTTCCGTTTCACGGGATTGCAGTTTTACGATGTCCTGAACTACGACGATACTACTTTGGTTGTTGGCGATAGCTTGTTAAGTCGCTTGCGCGGCGCGGAAGAAAAAGCTTCAGAAATGAAACTACTGCCATTTCAACTCCAAGCCGAACTCCGCTATTTGGCAGATCCAAAAACAGGACGCCTTTTACTCACTGCAGGCGCGCGTTACCGCAGAATTCTAGGGATGCGCGTAGAATATTCTTTGAGAGGAAACTACAGGTTAATCAATACCAAACCACTTTACCTAAACTTGGGCTTCACCTACGGTGGATTCGGTAATCTAAATTCGAATGTAGGTCTGGAATACAAACCCAATCGACACAGAATTCAAATTGGAACAATGTATAACGAAGGATTTATCTCATCGAAATCCTTGTCGGGCAATGGTTTTTACTTTAGCTACATGATACTTCTATGAAAGCATTGATATTGACAGCAGGCTTTTTCGCGATCTCATGGATGGCTCAAGCACAGAATCTCTTCTTTCGAACCTATGGCGCTCCGGGGCACTTTAACCAAGCAGCCGATATAGTTCAAGGAATAGAAAACGGTTTTCTCATTGCTGGTTCAACGGGCGGTTGGGGTTCTGAAAATGGAGACATGGTTGTTATACGTACCGATTCACTTGGAAATCAAGAATGGTGGAAAGTTTACGGCACTTCCTATGCGGAAAAAGCGATCGATTTAATCGCCTTGAATGATGGGAACTATCTCCTTGGTGGTCAAACCAACAGAAGCGAAAACGGCGATTACGATCTGTATCTCGTAAAGTTGAATTCAGCTGGCGACACCTTGTGGACCAAGCAATTCGGCACCACAGCTTGGGATCTTTTTGAAGGAGTAACAGAATTGAGTAATGGAAATTTGGTGATGACCTCAACAAGTTACGATTTGCCTTTCCCTAACGGGGGAATTTTGAATATCTGCACCGATGCGGATGGTGAAGAACTGTGGCGTGGAGTGCTTCCGATGGGCGATCAACAGCTTGCTGGAGGAATCGTTTCAACTGCAGAGGATACGATTTACGTTGGTGGTTCTGCATTCAACCCCGATAACAGTAGCATGGATTTCCTTTTGGTAAAATTGGATGCCAATGGAACAGTAATTTGGACCAAGCTAGTTGGAACGACAGAGGAAGATCACCTAACTGATGTGTGCTTAGGTTCGGGTGCTTTAATCGGAGCCTGTGGATATACCATGCAAACAGAAACTGCCAAGCAAGGAAAACTGTATCAATTCGATGCGCAAGGAAATACGCCGTTTTTTGCTCAGACTACTTCTGGGGAACAATTTGCCAATAGCTTTTCTGCCATTCGGTACAATGCTCCCGACAATACCATGATTGTAGCCAGTGTGTTTAAAGATGGAACTGTTGACCGCGCAGCCTTGTTTAGATACACCACCGATTTTCAATTCTTGTGTTCCTTTGTGTTTCCTGGGATCCAGAACAGCGAATCGAATGCTGTTCTAGCAGTGGAAGATGGAAATATCCTTTGTGGAACTGATTTAGAGTTTAGTCCAGGTCAGACGAGCATCTTCGTGAACCGCGCAGCCTTCGATTGTTCAACGGTGAATTTACAATTGAGTGCTAAAAATAGGATGGATAATCAAATCATGGTGGATGTTTATCCAAACCCTTCGCAAGGTCAATTTAGCTTTGTTTCCCCAGTGAAGTTTGATCGGATCGATATTCGAGACATCACAGGGAGAACTGTTGAATTTAAATTGATTACTGATGCTGGAACCTCCACAGTAGAATTGCAATCAACAGCTACTGGGATTTACATCATGACTATGTTTGGAAGCCAGGGGCAAATTCTGACCACTAGAAAATTGGTGATTGAATGAGTGTAATTAAAGAATTCCTTAAGACTTACCTGAAGCCGCATCTCATTCGTTCGGGCATTCTTCTCACACGAAATATGCGGTATGACCGACAAGCATGGTTGATCATGAAACGCATCCTAAGAAAAGATGATGCTTGCGTGGATGTTGGTTGTCACAAAGGTGAACTAATGGACTGGATGCTCCAACTATCCCCGGAGGGAAAGCATACTGGTTTTGAACCCATTCCTTCGCTTTTCAAGAATTTGCAATCGAAGTACGGATCGAAAGTGAAGCTTTACAACTGTGCTTTGGGTAAGGAACAGGGCGAAGCGAATTTCCAAGTTGTAAAGGATGCACCTGCCTACAGTGGTTTGAAAAAGCGGAAGTATTTGGTCGAAAATCCAAAGATTGAAGAGGTTCATGTGAAGGTGGAAACGCTTGATAACTTGTTTGCCGCTCAGCAATCTTTGAAGCTGTTGAAAGTAGATGTGGAAGGTGGAGAATTTGACGTTTTAAGTGGCGGCAAAGCCTTGATATTGAGATGTAGACCGTATGTTTTGTTCGAATTTGGATTGGGCTCTGCAGAGTTTTACGGATCAGGACCAGAATTGATGTTCGATTTACTGCAGGAAGTGAAGTTGAACGTATTCTGCCTCAGTGACTTTTTGGCCAATGCAGCACCACTTGAAAAATCTGCCTTTGTTCAACATTTCCAATTGGGCAGCGAATACTATTTCATTGCTGCACCTGTGGAATCTGCCACCAATTAAGGAAGCCTTTCACGTTTCGACAGTTCATAGTTTGGAGCATCCAATCCAGAATAATCAGGTGGCGTTTGAATTCTGAAAAAGTTCGACTTGTATAGCTCGGCACTCATTCCATCCCAATGAATAATGGCATGCTGGTATTGGTAGGTTTGGAAGATGTTGATCATGATACCGATTATCAATATTCCCAAAGTGAAGTTTCGAATTTGCGCCTTTCGGCGGATGATCCATTGCATCGCGTGCGCAATAGGCAACATCAATAGCGCATAGAGATCGATCATGGCGCGCATGCCAAATGATCCGCCGTACCACCAACACCACCAAGCAGAAAATATATATACACTCAGAAGAAGAGTAATCATTATGGGCAAAGTCTCCCCTTCCCGCTTGCGGAACATAATCCACAAACCAGGGATGATGAAAAGCATGAGAGGAGAATAAACAAACCAGCCTTTCTTGAAAGAGAATAAGAATTTGAGCACTTCGGGATGAGTCCAGAAAAATCGTTCTCCTAGATAAGCACTTAACATCCAATGATTGGTTGCATAGTGAATGTAAACGAGTTGCGTTAAAGTCAAGACCAGTGCTGGAATTGCAGCAATTACGATCAATCTTGGCTGAAGGAAAAAATTGCTCTTGACGGATTTCCCGACATACTGCAACAAAGGGAAGTAAACCATCAGAAATACATTGGAGTTTCGCACCAAATACAACATTCCGGCAATTGTTCCAATAAGCAGGGCATCTTGAAATCGGATTTTTTCTTTATCGAAAAGCCAAATCAAAATGCTGAACAAGGAGAATGTATAAACGTGGGACATGCCCGACTCCATGAAAGCATAGTAGTATAAATTACTACCGATGGAGACAATTGCTAATGTTAGATTAACTGCTGCTTCATCGAATCGTTTTCGAAGATAATGCCGAAGGAAAATGAGCGAAAGGATGAAGTAAAAAATACCTGCCAATCGTATAGCCAATTGATAGGTATTGCTGTAACCATCGGCAGGTTGATCTGTCGCGAGTGCTATTGCGTGACCTACGAGGAAAAATGGCATTTGCAATAGCGCAACACCGGGAGGCATTTTGAAAACCGCTTTGCCATCCTCAGTGACGTTGTGTGCGTATTGGATATCATATGTGCTATCTGGCTTGAGGAAATTCAGCGATAGATCTTTTTCTATGAATGCCGAAGTGAGCCAACTATGGTAATGCACTGCATCGCTCACCAACATCTGCTCTTTGGGAGGCTTGATGAGTAAAGTAAACAGGGCCTGTATTGCTACAAGCCCTGTGAGAAAATATCGATAGCGCAGAAACTTCATCTGCTCATCTACTTATACTTTAGAAAGGTTCGGAATGTCGGCAGGATTAAGTTGGAACTTATCTTCCTCCTCTTTGATTCGCATTACTTGATCGAGTGCATCAGGAATTACATCACTACAAATTACAATGAATGCTCCTTTCGGTGCAGTGGCGATTGCATGATCGATAGCTTCAGATTCAGTTGGGATAACCTCAACTTCCTTGGAAACATCTACCGACTTGATTCCATCTAACATAAGATCGATGATTTCCTGTTCTGATCTGCCTCTAAGGTTTCGGTCTTGGCGCACGATAATACGATCGAACATTTGTGCAGCAATTTTGCCCAAATTTACAATGTCTTCGTCGCGACGATCTCCTACTCCAGCGATGATTCCGATTTTAGGTGTTGCATCGATCTTCTCGAGGAATTTAGCAATTGCCTGGAATCCAGCAGTGTTGTGCGCGTAATCTACCATCACTTGGAAGTTGCGGAACTGGAACATGTTCATTCTTCCCGGTGTTTGAGTTGGCGACGGGATGAATGTTTCGAGTGCTAAGCGCATATCCTCAATCTTAAAACCACGGAGGAATCCAGCCATCACCACAGGCAAAATATTTTGGATATTGAATACTGCTTTCCCTGAGAAGGTGAGTGGAATGTTCACCACTTTGTCTACACGAATCTTCCAAGTTCCTTTACAAATCGTTACGTAACCATTCTCAACGATGGTCGCTAAACCACCTTCGTTACAATGGCGAATGATGCGTGGGTTATTTTCGTTTAAACTAAAGAGTGCGATTTTACAGTGTAGCTGCTTTCGCATTTCGTACACCAGATCGTCGTCGGCATTGATAATAGAATAACCATCAACATGCACACTTTCTGGAACAACAGCTTTTACACGCGCCATTTCCTCTACGGTATTGATGCCTTTTAGTCCGAGGTGATCGGCTGCCACATTCGTAACAATGGCAATATCGCAGAAACTGAAGGCCAAACCTGCACGGAGAATTCCACCACGGGCAGTTTCCAGAACGGCAAAATTCACGGTTGGATCTTTAAGCACAAATTCTGCACTCACAGGTCCCGTGCAATCGCCGGCTTGAAGCATCCTGTTTTGAATGTAAATACCATCGGTAGTAGTAAAGCCTACTTTAAATCCCATGGTCTTTACCATGTGAGCCATTAAGCGTGTTGTGGTGGTCTTTCCGTTGGTACCTGTAACAGCGATAATCGGGATGCGTGAAGATGTCCCCGGAGGGAAAAGCATATCGATTACTGGTTCTGCAACGTTGCGTGGAAGTCCTTCGGTTGGTGCAATGTGCATTCTGAATCCTGGTGCTGCATTCACTTCCAGAATTGCTCCACCATTTTCGCGGATTGGGGTGAAAAGATCAGGCGCCATGATATCGATTCCACAGATGTCAAGACCAACCACACGGGCAATTCGCTCAGCCATAAACACATTGTAAGGGTGAACGAGATCAGTGATATCGGTCGCTGTTCCTCCTGTACTGAGGTTTGCTGTTGATTTCAGGTATAAAATCTGACCATCAGGCAATACATCGGAAAGTTCAAGGCCTTTGTCTTTCAGGATATTGAGCGTCATTTCATCCACTTTAATCGCGGTAAGCACCTTTTCATGCCCATAGCCACGGCGTGGATCGCGGTTCACTTCATCGATGAGTTGTTGTATGGTTTGTTTTCCGTCGCCTGTAACAGCAGCAGGTGTTCGTTTTGCGGCAGCCACCAACTTGTAATTGATCACCAACAAACGGAAATCAAAACCGGAAATAAATCGTTCGCAAATCACACCACGCGAAACGCGCTTGGCAGCTACAAGTGCTTCTTTGGTATCTTCCCAATTGGTGATATTGATGGTTGCTCCTCTTCCGTGATTTCCAGAAACAGGTTTAAGCACCATCGGATAGCCTACTTTTTTAACGGCATCTTCGAGGTCTTCCTCATCATAAACAATGTAACCTTTAGGCACTGGAACGCCAGCTGCATCAAGGATATTTTTAGTTTCTTCTTTGTCGCAAGCAATCTCTACTGCAATGCTGGAAGTTGTCGATGCTACTGTCGCCTGAATCCTTTTCTGGTTCACACCAAAACCAAGTTGAACGAGCGAGTGACGGTTAAGTCGAATCCAAGGAATATTTCGTGCTTGTGCTTCTTCAACGATTGAGCCTGTTGATGGTCCAAGGCGTTCGTCTTCGCGAATCTCACGCATAGTTTGAATATCATCGTCGAGGTCGTAATCCGTTCCGGCAGCAATGGCTTCACAGATCCTTACAGCAGCTTTGGCGGCATAGATTCCAGCCTTTTCTTCCATGTAGGCAAAAACTACATTGTAGATGCCTAATTCTCCGGTTCCACGGGTTCTACCGAAGCCTACATCCATCCCCGCAAGGGTTTGAATTTCAAGTGCAATGTGCTCGATAACGTGCCCCATCCAAGTTCCTTCCTTCACACGGTGAAAGAAACCGCCTGGACGTTCTTCGGAACAGCGATGCGAATACATGGTCGGAAAAAGTTTCTCGAGTCGTTCGGGGAAACCAGGAATGTGGTTGGTTGGCTTGTCTTCGAAATCCTCGATGTCGAGTTTCATTACGATAAGCTTATGGCGGCGGATCGACCAATAGTTAGGACCTCTCATGGCCCTGATTTCAAGAATCTTCATGCGATAGGGAGAAATGTAGATTTTCGAAAATAGGGGTTTTCTCTATACCCAAAAGATTTTAAATGCATTATTCTTCGGTTTTTCTTGATAATGCTTGGATAAATCTGTAAATCAAAGCATTAATTAGGATGCAAAATCCATCATACATATACATCAAAAAGACCTTTTGCACATTGCCATTGTTAAAACTCTGTTGAAATCGACAATCATAGATAGGTTTTACAGAAGTTGAATCACCTACTTTTGTCGACCTACACCATTATCGGGCACTATGCATACACCAAAAGGTATTTTGATATCGATCGGAGGCAATGTTGACAAAGGAACAGCAGCCGAGCCGAACTACAACAACCCTAATAATTTGGCATTTTTTGAAGATGGCATTCTAAAGCGAATCCTCTCTGAAATGAAGGGAATTAACAGCAAAGTGGAAGTTATTACCACCGCTTCGGAAATTCCAGAGGAAGTTGGAAACAACTACGTGGAAGCTTTTAGCAGACTGGGCTGTTTAGGCGTTAACGTGATCCACATAAAAAACCGTGAAGACGCATTAAATCCAGAATACTACAAGCGTATCGAAGAAGCTGATGGCGTAATGTTTACAGGCGGTAACCAAATGCGATTAACGACCATTTTCGGAGGAACCGATATTTTGAGATTGCTTCATCATCGTTACGAAAATGAGCATTTTGTAATTGCTGGAACATCAGCAGGTGCAATGGCCATGTCGAACACCATGATTTACGAAGGTTCTAGCGATCAATCTTTCCTAAAAGGGAAAGTGAAAATCACTACGGGATTGGCCTTTATGAAAGATGTAATTATCGATTCGCATTTCGTTCGCCGTGGAAGATTTGGTCGCCTCGCCCAAGCTGTTTCGGCAAATCCTGGATGCATCGGTATCGGCTTAGGTGAAGACACTGGTGTTTTGGTAAGTAATGGTACCGAATTAGAAGCAATCGGCTCTGGATTGGTGATCATTTTTGATGGGCACTCAATTCGTCATTCAAATATTGCCGACATTGATGACGGGCATCCAATTTCCATCGAACACTTAATTGTTCACGTGATGGCAAAAGGAAACCATTACAATGTGAAGAACAGAAAATTTTTCGCCGGTAAAGATGAACTGGCAGCGAATGCATAAAACAATGATTGGATTGTCTAATTTTGGCACTCCAAATAAAGAACTCTCGAGATCCTATTCATGAATTACGACCTAATTGTTATCGGTACTGGCCCTGGTGGGTACGTAGCTGCAATCCGTGCATCACAACTCGGACTCAAAGTAGCTGTTGTTGAACGCGAAGAACTTGGAGGAATCTGCCTGAATTGGGGCTGTATTCCAACCAAAGCTTTATTGAAAAGTGCAAATGTTTTCGAATACCTGAAGCATGCATCTGATTACGGTATCAAAGTAGAAGGCGCTGATGCTGATTTCGATGCTATGGTAAAACGCAGCCGCGGTGTGGCAGATGGAATGAGCAAAGGGATTCAGTTCTTGTTGAAGAAAAACAAGATCGACACCATTTTCGGAAATGCTAAAGTTACCAAAGACAAAAAAGTTGAGGTAAAAGACAAAGACGGAAAAGTATCTCATTACACAGCTAAGAGTATCATTTTGGCTACTGGCTCACGCAGCCGTGAATTGCCTAATTTGAAACAAGACGGTAAAAGAATCATCGGATACCGTGAAGCCATGACTCTTGCTACCCAGCCTAAATCGATGGTTGTTGTTGGGTCTGGTGCTATCGGTGTTGAATTCGCATATTTCTACAATACAATCGGAACGAAAGTAACCATTGTAGAATTCCTTCCGAACGTAGTACCAGTTGAAGATGAAGAAGTAAGCAAGCAACTTGAGCGTTCGTTCAAGAAAGCTGGCATCGATGTCATGACCAATTCATCAGTTGAATCGGTTGATACATCTGGCGCTCTCTTGAAAGTAAAAGTAAAAACGCCCAAAGGAGAGCAAATTCTTGAGTGCGATACAGTGCTTTCAGCAGCAGGTGTTGTAACCAATATCGAAAACATCGGATTGGAAGAATTGGGCGTGAAAGTCGATAAAGGCAGAATTCTAGTAAACGAATGGTACCAAACCAACGTTGCAGGCATTTATGCTATTGGCGACATCGTACCTGGTCCTGCTTTGGCACACGTTGCTTCTGCAGAAGGAATCATTTGCGTTGAGAAAATTGCAGGACACCATCCTGAACCACTAAACTATGGCAACATCCCAGGTTGTACTTACAGCAATCCTGAAATTGCTTCTGTTGGGATGACCGAAAAAGCAGCTCGCGAAGCTGGATACGAAATCAAAGTGGGTAAATTCCCATTCTCTGCATCAGGAAAGGCTTCGGCTGCTGGAGCAAAAGATGGTTTCGTAAAAGTGATTTTCGATGCCAAATATGGCGAATGGCTTGGTTGCCATATGATTGGCGCTAATGTTACTGAAATGATTGCTGAAGCGGTAGTGGCTAGAAAGCTAGAAACAACCGGACACGAGATCATCAAATCGGTGCATCCGCATCCAACCATGTCGGAAGCAGTGATGGAAGCAACAGCTATGGCTTACGGAGAAGTAATTCACCTATAACAATCTCTTTCCGCAAGGAAAAATATTATGTGCGGAATCACTGGCAGTATTGCATTTCTAGAATCGGGAAAAGCCCGACTTGAAAAGGTACATGCTGCTACAGAACAATTAAAAAAACGTGGACCAGACGGAAACGGAATCTACCGCACAGATTCCGTTTCTTTTGGTCATGCACGTTTGTCGATCATCGACGTAAGCAACAATGGTTCGCAGCCATTTACCGACAATTCGGGACGGTACACGATCGTATTCAACGGCGAGTTTTTCAATTTTCAATCATACAGAAACGAACTCGAGCAATCGGGGATTCAGTTTCGTTCATCAAGCGATACAGAGGTTTTATTGAACCTTTTTATTCGTGAAGGGATTTCCTGCTTGAGTAAAATCAACGGCTTTTTTGCTTTTGCAGTGCACGACAAAGAAACAGGCGATGTTTTTATGGCTCGTGATCGTTATGGCGTGAAACCCTTCATTTATTACCAAGATTCTTCAGGCATTTCGTTCGCATCAGAAATGAAATCCTTGATGCAGTATGATATTCCGAAGAAAATCGATCACAGTGCGCTGTATCAATACTTGCATCTAAATTACATTCCTGCACCAGAGACTATTTTCGAAGGTGTAAAGAAACTTGAGCCAGGACATTACTTGAAAATCTCAGGTGGAAAAGTGGAGAAAGTTTGTTGGTACGAAATGCCAACAAAAATCAAACAGCCCATTCCAGATTACGCATCAGCACAGTCGATGTTGGTCGATAAAATGACTGCTTCGGTTGAGCGTAGGATGATTTCGGACGTGCCTTTGGGAAGCTTTTTGTCGGGTGGAATTGACTCGTCTGTGGTGACGGCAATAGCTTCAAGTTTTACTTCAAATATAAATACGTTTTCAATTGGTTATCAAGACGAACCACTATTCGATGAAACCAAATATGCAAGACTTGTAGCCGACCGTTACAAGACCAATCACACCGTATTTAGTTTGCGCAACAAAGACCTATTCGACCATTTGCATGGGATGCTGGAATACATCGACGAGCCCTTTGCAGATTCATCGGCGTTGGCTGTAAACATCCTCTGCAGAGAAACGCGTAAAAAGGTAACCGTTGCCCTTTCGGGAGATGGTGCCGACGAATTGTTTGGTGGTTACATGAAGCACTACGGCGAGTGGAAACTTCGCAATGGAGGCTTCAAAGCGCAAGTGGTAAGTTTGCTAGGCCCTGCTTGGGAAATCCTTCCGAAGTCGCGCAATTCTTCCATGGGAAACATGGTGCGTAAACTTCAGAAGTTCAGTCGTGGAATGAAAGCCGGTGCTACCGACCGTTATTGGCAGTGGTGTGGTTATGCCGACAATGATTATCTGAAATCGATGGCAGCCTTTCCGCTGAACAGCGCAGAAATTGAAGCCAGAAAGAAATACCACACCCGATTTATTGGCACCACTAGCGACATGAACGATATGTTGCTCAACGATATGCATTTGGTGTTGCAGGGCGACATGTTGACGAAAGTCGATTTGATGTCGATGGCAAACAGCCTTGAGGTTCGCACACCGTTTTTGGATTTCGAGTTGGTGGATTTTGCGGCTTCCCTCCCACCCGATTACAAAGTAAATGGCAACGGCAGAAAGCTGATCGTACAAGATGCATTTAGAAGTATTTTACCGGAAGAGCTTTACCATAGGCCAAAACATGGATTCGAAGTACCGTTGTTGAAATGGTTTAGAGAAGACCTAAACAGCTGGATTTTCGACGATTTGCTTTCGGACAAAGAACTTATAGCACAAGGTCTGTTCAATCCAGAAGCGGTAAAAAAACTTAGGGCACAACTCATGTCGAATGATCCGGGAGATGCAACTGCTCGGATTTGGGCATTGATTGTATTTCAAAGTTGGTTCCGCCGTTGGATGAAATAATTACTTTTGCCGAAACAGGATTAACCACTAATGCCTAGAATTCTCCGCATCATCAACCGTTTCAACTTGGGTGGCCCAACCTATAACGCAGCTTATTTGTCGCGTTACATGCCCGATGATTTTGAAACTATGTTAGTTGGTGGAGAAAAGGATGAATCTGAAGACAGTTCAGAGTTTATTGTCAAGAATTTGGGGTTAAATCCGATCATCATTCCTGAGATGAAAAGGGAAATCGATTTGAGAAATGATTTTGAAGCATATAGAAAGATGCAGCAAATCATCAAAGATTTCAAGCCCGACATTGTGCATACGCATGCATCAAAGGCAGGAACGATTGGTAGATTGGCTGCATCGAACATGAAAGTTCCGGTGATTATACACACCTTCCATGGGCACGTTTTTCATTCCTATTTTGGGAAAATGAAAACGGTGATGTACAAAAACATCGAAAGGAATTTAGCGCGTAAAAGCTCGAGAATCATCGCAATTAGTGAGAAACAAAAAGCGGAATTGTGTTTGGTTCATCGAATATGCAAACCTGAGAAAATAAAAGTTATTCCATTGGGTTTCGATTTGTCTCGTTTTACCGAAGGCATGAACGAAAAGCGAATCAACTTTAGAAGTCGTTATATGCTCGACGACGATGAGATTGCGATTGGTATAATTGGGCGTTTAGTTCCTGTGAAGAACCATCGCTTGTTTTTGGAGGCTGCTAAAATAGTGCTTGAAAAAACCAATAAGAAACTCCGATTTTTTATTATTGGAGATGGAGAAGACCGTTTGAGAATTGAGGCAAATGCTCGTGAGTTGGGGATTCCGTTTATTGATGCAATGACCCAAACAGGGAAAGCGCCTTTGACCTTCACTTCGTGGATAAAGGACATCGACGTAGCGAATGCAGGTTTAGATATCGTGGCATTAACATCGTTGAACGAGGGTACGCCAGTGAGCTTGATTGAAGCACAAGCTGCCAATAAGCCAATTGTGAGCACCAATGTAGGTGGAATAGAAAATGTTGTTATAGAGGGAGTTACCGCACTTTTGGCAAATTCAAAGACCGATGCGTCAAAATTTGCCGAATTGCTTTTGGATTTAACAGAAGACGAAGAAAAGCTTAAGGTATTTGGAAGTGTAGGGTGGGAACATGTGAAAAATCGCTTCCATTATACACGGTTAATTAAAGATATGTCGGAACTCTATTATGAAATGTTAGAAAATCCCTTGATTATAGAAGGATAAAATCGATCATCGGTTCAATTCAATTCGAGAGAAAGATAATCAACGATTGATTGTCAGTATGTAGGCATTTTCATAGGCATTTGGCACTAAATTTTGTTAGCTTTGCGGCATATGCGTCACCCACATATTGCCAAATTACTCAGTTGGCTGATTATATTGCTCACGGTTGGAATGACCTCCTGTAACAACAGGGCGATCATGTTTAAAACCAAAAAGAATTATCCATTCGATGATTTCTCTACAATTTCAAGTTCTAGAGAATATAAGATTGGATTAAACGACATGTTAGAAATTCAAATTGTTCCAAACAAAGGAGCAACTTTGATTGAAAGTGTTGGGTCTGACCCATCCGGGGGGTCTTCATCGACCAATAAATTTATAAGCTCAACAGTTGAGTTCGACGGAACAATAAAAATGCCGGTGTTGGGAAGAGTGCTTATTAATGAGCTTTCAATTCGAGATGCGGAGCTTATGCTTGAAGAAAGGCTTAAACAATTTTATGTCGATCCTTATGTTACCATTAAAATCACAAATAAGAGAATAATCTTATTTCCAGGAGAGTCAGGAAGTGCGAGAGTTTTAACATTAACAAACCAAAACACAAATTTACTTGAGGCCTTGGCTTCAGCTGGCGGAGTTTCTACAAATGGGAAGGCTAACAGAATAAAGTTGATTAGGGGAGATTTGAAGAATCCTCAAGTATACTTGATTGATTTATCGACAATAGAAGGAATGAAAAAAGCTGATATGGTGCTTCAAGGGAATGACATAATTTATATTGAAGGTCGTAATGATTATGCTCAAAATTTTTTAACTCGAATTGCCTCATATCTAGCTCTTGCTAATCTTGGATTTTTTGTTTATTCATTTATTAACTGATGATGAACGAGAAAAAAATTTCAAATCTGAATGATGACTTTGACTTAAAGCTTTTCTTTAAGGTTATTAGGAAAAATATTGCTTGGATTTTGCTGTTTTTTGTTATTGCATTTTTGATGGCCTTTCTTTATCTGAGGTACACATATCCGATTTACGAATCTAAAGCAATCATTCAAATTGCCTTAGCTGACAAAAACTCAAAAATGTTCCTCAATCAGGAGTTCACGGCAAAGGGCGACCTTCCAAGTAAAATTGAATTATTGCGTTCTCAAACCTTTCTTGACCGTGTTTTTAATAAACTTCCACTTGATGTGAGTTACTATCAAATCGGAAACGTCTTAAACTATGAGATGTATCGCACATCTCCGTTCGAGTTAGAATATCGAAATCCAATAAATGAAATTTACAATTTGCCTGTATATATTTCATTTACGGATGAGAATAATGCCATTTTGACAACAAATCTTAACAACAAAGAAAGTGTTTTCAGGATAAAAGCCAATTCATGGGTCCGTTTGCCAGTTATTGACTCCATAAAAGTAAATGTTCGGAATTTTGATAAAATCCGAAAAGACATGAAAGGGCTCAATGAGAATCCTTATTATTTTATCCTTACAAAGCGTGAAAATCTTGTAAGAACATATTCAGGCAACTTAAAAGTTGAGACAGAAAACGAAGCTGCCGGGACAATTAAATTGGTTTTCTATGAAAGAAATCCTTCAAAGGCTGCTGATATATGTAACACGATATCCGACGAATTCAAAATTTATGATATAGAAAAGCAAGCAGAGTCATCAAACAATACGATCAAATTTATTGACGATCAATTAAAGGCGGTATACGATAAGCTTTATGACTCGGAAGTAGATTTGCAAAATTTCAAAACAAAAAATCGACTAAACGACGAAACACCATTACCAAATTTTGCTACTAGAATAGACGATCTTGAATCGAAGTTAAGCAGAATTCAACTTGAAGAAGCTGCATTGAAAACGATAGAAGAGGCTATATCTATTGAAAAAGACATTGATGTATATCAATTGGTCGCTTTGTTAGCCGCATCAGACTCCCAAGGAATGATCCTTCAAATGCTAACTGAATTAAAATCACTCCTTCAAAGAAGAACATCTACGCTTTATTCTGTTACTCAAAGTTCTTCCAAAATTGCTTTAATTGACTTTCAAATTTCTATTCAGAAAAAACTACTTATTGAAGCTCTATCTGCATTAAAGAAAAGTTTAAACGATCAAAAAATACAAATTGAAGATCGTGTTTTGAATTATGAAGAAGAGCTTAAATTAAGTGCATTAAGCTTCGACAGAATTGAATTTGTACGTCTTCAAAAATTAAATAGTATAAACGAAAGCTACTATAATCGCCTTGTTGAAATCAAATCGGAATTAACAATTTCAAACGCAGGTATTACTTCCGAAAACACTATTCTTGAAGCTTCTTCAGCGTCAGCTGCGCCTTACTTTCCAAGCCGCCGAATCGTAGCCTTAAGCGCATTTATTGGTTGGATTTTAGTAAGTCTAGGGCTAATAGTTGTTCGATATTTGATGTATAACGAAATTACTTCTATGAATGAAATCATGAAGTATTTGGAGGTTCCAATGCTTGGCATTGTACCGAATTACAAAGATATAATCCCAATCTCCCAGTTAATTGTTGATAAAAAACCGAAGTCGATTATTGCAGAATCGCTTAGATCGATCCGGTCGAATCTCGAATTTCTATCTACTAAAGAAGGACCAAAAGTTTTAGCAATTACATCTACCATTTCCGGTGAAGGTAAGACTTTCGTAGCCCTGAATTTGGCAGGTATTATCGCATTTTCTGAAAAGAAAGTAATCATTCTCGATCTCGATATGAGAAAACCGAAAATCCACGTTGGTTTCGGTGTTCCTAACGACAAGGGTATGAGTACGATCTTGATTGGAAGAAATCAGATCGAAGAATGTATTTTCAAGTCAAGTTTAACAAACCTCGACTTTATCACTGCCGGTCCAGTGCCTCCAAATCCATCCGAATTGGTTATCAGCTCCAAAATGTCGAACGTAATTGATGAGCTAAAAAAGATGTACGATGTAATTGTGATAGATAATCCACCTGTTGGATTAGTGACCGACGGGATCAGGATCATCAAAATGGCAGATTACCCTGTGTACGTGTTCCGTGAAAATTTCTCCAAGAGGAATTTCGTACAAAACGTGAAAAAACTCATACGCGACAACAATATTAAAAATCTAAGCATCATTCTAAACTCAGTGGATATTAAGCGCTCTGGATACGGATATTCGGGTGTGTACGATTACGACTATGGTTATGGATATGGTTATGGTTTTGGTTATTACGACGAAGATATCCGTAGAGAACGATTTAATTTGAAGGAATTCTTCAGAAAATTGATCAGCAAGTAATTATGAGAATTGAGAAGTTCGAAATCCCTAACTTGAAAATCATTTATCCCTCAGTTTTCGAGGACCCAAGAGGATACTTTTTTGAATCCTATAATTTTGATCGCTTCAAAGAGGCTGGAATCCATGATCACTTTGTTCAAGATAATCAAAGCCTTTCACAGGCTGGAGTTTTAAGAGGACTGCATTTCCAAACTGGCGATTTTGCCCAATCAAAACTTGTAAGAGTAATTAAAGGTGCGGTTTTGGATGTTGCTGTTGATATACGCGCAGGATCGCCCACATACGGAAAGCACCTGGCGATTGAATTGAACGAGAAAAATAAACTCATGTTATATGTTCCAGTAGGTTTTGCTCACGGTTTTCTAACCCTCTCAAACGATACAATTTTTTCTTACAAATGCGGAAACTTTTACAACAAAGCCTCCGAAATGGGGATCATGTGGAACGACCCTCAATTAAACATTGATTGGCAAATAGAAAACCCGCTTTTATCGCAGAAAGACAACGAGAACTTGAATTTCGAAGATTTCAACTCGCCTTTCAAATACCAACCATAATCTGTTACTGATGATAGAACTTGGAACATTCACAATACCTATCCTGCTTACTATTTTTATTGCTTTAATGATTATTGTTTCGGTGGTAATTAACGGCTTACTTCTGAAATTCTCCTCGAACTTGGGTTCGAAAAATGAGTTTAATCAAGTGCGGTGGGCTGCTACCACAAAACCTGCATTTGGAGGTGTTTCATTCTATCTTCTGTTTCTTCTCGCCATTGTGTTTTTCAGCATATTCTTTCCCAATCAGGAAATGATGCTCAACAAGAAATTTCTAGGCTTCTTCCTCGCCACTTCGCTTGGATTTATTATGGGATTAGCTGATGATGCATACAACACGAAGCCCTTTCTCAAGTTTCTTGTACAGTTTATTTGCGGTGCTTCATTCGTTTTTACCGACAATCTAATCACTGTGTTTCCATGGTACAGTGTTAATGTTTTCTTCACGTTTTTTTGGGTGGTTGGTTTGATGAATTCGGTAAACATGCTCGACAATATGGACGGCATCACCACTTCAGTTTCAACTATAATCATTGTTGGCGCCTTAATGAGCATGGCGTTTAGATCTGCTGTTGTTAACATCGATATGATTTTGCTTATGGGTGTGCTTGCTGCACTGCTCGGCTTTCTTTACTACAACTGGAATCCTTCTCGAATGTATATGGGAGATTCAGGATCGCAATTCCTTGGTGTTTTTCTCGCTGGGATCGGTATAGAGTACTTCTGGAATGCCCCGGATTACTTTGGAACAATTTCGCCAGCCAAGCAATTCCTTATCGCTATTTTAATGTTCGTTGTTCCCATCAGCGACACTGCCACTGTTTCCATTAACCGAATCATGAAAGGTAAATCTCCGTTTGTTGGAGGTCGCGACCACACAACGCATCATTTGGTGTATGCAGGACTAACAGATCGCCATGTAGCCATTGTAATGATCGCTATTTCATTGGTTGCCATGTTCATTGGGATCTTTGTAATCAACAATGTGCGTAACTGGACGACCCTTTACACCGTATTATCGGCTGTATTGTTTCTGGTCATTTTTATCGGGCTATACATGACAACTCGGATCAGTAAACCTAAAACCAAAGCTTGAAGCCATTAAAAATCTTCAATAAAATCCCAGCGCCGTTTTACAAACTGGTTTTTGCCTTCGTTTTTTTACTGGGGATGCTAGGCATTATTCGCCTGTTTAGCTTTTCTGGTAAGGTTGACTCCGACGACGATCAATACCAGAAATATTTCAAAGACCATTATCGAATCTACTCAGTGAACGTTCCTCACGATTTGAACTTCGCAGGAGATCCAGTTCCATTGCAAGATTTTGAAGTGAGAGAAAGAATAGACCGTGAATTCTTGGTGAACACTTATTGGCAATCTCAAACCATATTGTTAGCCAAAAGATCCAACCGCTGGTTGCCGATCATTTCAGGTATACTTCGAAAAAATAACATTCCCGACGATTTCAAATACCTCGCAGTGGTTGAAAGTGGCTTTACTCATAATGTGTCTTCCAAAGGTGCCGCTGGATTTTGGCAATTTATTCCATCCACCGCAGAAGCTTTCGGACTCACTATAAACGAAGAAATCGACGAACGTTATCATCCCGAAAAATCGACAGAAGCGGCATGCAAATTTTTCAAACAAGCCTATAAAGAACTAGGCAATTGGACTTTGGTTGCAGCATCTTTCAATTTAGGAATCAATGGAATTCAAAGACAAATCGCCCGACAGAATGTAAAATCATATTATGATCTTTTGCTCAATGAAGAAACTGGTCGCTACGTTTTTCGCGTTTTGGCCATGAAGGAAATTCTCTCCAAGCCACAAGATTATGGTTTCGTATTGCGTAAAAAAGATTTGTATTCTCCCCTACCGGGAAAATTCACCAAGGTAGATTCAACCATCAGCAATTTGACTCAATTTGCTGAGCAGCATGGAACAAATTACAAAATGCTGAAGTATTACAACCCTTGGTTAAGAACGGATAAGCTTACCAATCCCGACAAGAAGGTTTACAATATCAAAATCCCGCATGAGTCTGTAATGAATTACAAGGAATTGCTGAAGGAAGTTGAAACCTTAAATCCTGAACAACCGATTCAAGATACCATCCTTCCGAAATAAATTATTCGGGCGTTTGCCAATAAATTGAATTACCTGTTGAGTGTTCGTTTTCTTCCCATAACGGATTGACTGGATCTGTAATCCAAACGCCATCAACAATGAACTTGTATTGATGCTTTCCTGGCAATAAATAAACCGCCAATTCCCAAGTGTCTCCTACCCGCTTCATCACATAACCCTTTTCCGCCCAATTGTTAAATGTACCCGACAAAATCACTTGCTGAGCTTCTGGAAATCCCGACAATTGAAATGTGTGATTCGGTTTGTGAATGAATACTGAATTGGTGTTCCCAAGATCATCTGTGATCAACATAGAATTCTTCGGATCGGTAATCCATGAGCCATCTACAATGAATTTGTACTGGTGATCACCAGGTCCGATTACATAATCCAAAGCCCAACCGCCTTCTACCCGTTTCATCTGAAGTTCGCCTTCATTCCAATCATTGAAACTTCCTGTTAAAAAAACTTGCTTGGCGTTTTCGAAGCCTTCTAAAAAGAATCTTTGCCCATCACCCAACACAAGAACTGAATTGAAACCACCGGCCAAATCGTCGGCTTTAACCGGATTCAATTCATCATATATCCAAAAATTTCCAGAGTGAAACTTGTATTGATAGGATCCTTCTTGGATGTAAATATGCTTGAACCATCCATCTGAGGTTTTGGTCATCGCAATTTCACCTTCCTTCCAATTGCAGAAAGATCCCGTCACATAAAATGTTTCTTTTTGCAGGTTTCCCTTGAGATAAAAACGGTGGTTAGGTTGATAATACACCGAATTATTTCCTAGGTAACCATCGCTTTCACGCAGTTTGTTCGATGAATCCTCTTTCCATTTCCCATCAACGATAAACTTGTACAGGTGCTTCCCCTTCTTCATGGAACGCACTGCAACCCAGCCAGAATCGGTGCGTGTCATTTTTTCTTCCAACACCGACCAATTATTAAATGATCCCGACAAATAAACCTGCTGAGCATCTTGCTTTCCGCGTAAAATGAACAATGCCGTTGAATCGTTCAACGTAATTACACCAGGCTTTTTCTCAAAACGATTCACTCCATAAGCTTCAGTCATGAATGGAATGCCCGGCTGCAACTCAAACTTAGTTTTCGGCTTGAAATCCCACGTCCAGAAATTCGACTCATTGTTGTCAGAACTTTCAATTTCCTTCGACAATACAATGCCCTTCCGATTGCGTTTTTTAATCTTCCAACCTAGCTTTTCGAAATATGACCAATTGCCCGATTCAAGCGACAAGCGAAATTCTTTTTGCTCCAGGTTGAAATCAGAAAGCAAGCTGTCTAACACATTTTCGGTAAAGTTTTCAGGAACTCGAATGACCATTTTTCCATTCTCAACAGTGCATTGAGGGCTTGTTTGAGCCACCGAAACAAACGGCAAACTCAAAACCATCAACACCAAAGCCAACTTGATTACTCTGCCCTTTTCCATAAAAACACTTTGCCTTTGTTCATATTGATCAGCATTTTTCCATGCCGATATAAAAAGTCCATCCCCAAAATCCCATCAATACTTTCTTCGTAAACTTCTCGCAAAGCACTGATGTTCATTACACTTGTTGTTAAAGCTGAATAATCACCACAACTCATCGTGAGTAGATTGAGTCGACCAATTAATGCTTCACTTTTCTTGGCGCCACTTCCAGAAACATTGGCCGTACGCAAAAGCTTTACCTGCTGCATCACCTTGTTGTTCAATTCACTATGAAGCACATTGGTTTCTGCGCCTGTATCTAAACAAAACTGCAACATCTTCCCTCCTACAGAACCATTGAGGTAAATCAACCTAAAATCTCCCGTCATTCGAAGTTCCATGGCCAAACTGTCTGGCTTTTGCATCAATCTGTCAACAGCATCACCTTGTCGATTGATTCGAACAAACTCAAGTGTTCCTTCATCGAAATCGATTGTCAGTTCAAGTTTCTTGAGCAGATTCAGTCCAATCAATCCTAAAATCTTCGTTCCTCTTTGAGATTCTAGATGACCTAGAGAAACAACATCAGCATCCACATTGTCGAAATGCAAACCACCAAAATCAAGTTTTCCAACGCGGGTTTGAGATCCAGTTCCAGCAGATCCAGTTATTCCTGCTGCCATTATTTCCCCGTACATCGGGTAATTTCTAAAGTAAGTTTTGTTTAGTACCAAATGCGGAGCTCCGGTATCCAAAATGAAATCGCCCACCAAAGAATCGGTTTTCACTTGAACCAAAATCAGATTTCCTGCAAAACGAAAGGGTAATCGAACACGATCCGTTTCCCAAACAGGCAAAGGATCGGAAAATTCGGAAAGTTTTATTCGCTTCAATTTAGCCACAGCGGGTTCTGGCTCCTCTTCCGACAAGAGATTCCAACTACACAGCATGGTGAAAATCAAAAGAATAGCGAGCTTTCGCATACATCGCGAATATAAGAACATTTTACCTCAGGAAAACCTGCTTCCTGCCGCAACAAATCGCTACTTTTGCGGTTCGTAACAATGATGAAATCTGCAGACATAAACGGGGAAAGCAAAATCGAAATTTTCGGTGCCAGAGAGCATAACCTGAAAAACATCGACATTACCATTCCCAGAAATAAACTGGTCGTAATTACTGGTTTAAGTGGAAGCGGGAAATCTTCGCTCGCCTTCGATACCTTGTATGCTGAAGGTCAGCGTCGTTACATTGAAAGTTTTTCGGCTTATGCCCGACAGTTCCTCGGAAGCATGGAACGCCCCGATGTGGATCGAATTACAGGATTAAGTCCAGTAATTTCAATCGAACAAAAAACAACGGGTAAAAATCCAAGATCTACGGTTGGAACAATCACCGAAATCTATGACTTCATGCGTTTGCTTTTTGCCCGTGCCGGGGAAGCCTATTCTTACGAAACAGGTGAGAAAATGGTGCGCTACACCGAGCAACAGATCCTTGATCTTATCTTGAAGGTATCTGAGGGCAAACGGATCGCACTGCTCGCACCAGTCGTTAGAGGCCGCAAAGGACACTACCGCGAGCTCTTCGAACAAATTCGTAAACAAGGATTTTTGAAAGTTCGTGTAGACGGAAAAATCGCAGACATCACCTTCGGAATGAAAGTGGATCGTTACAAAATCCACGACATTGAAATTGTAATTGACCGTATAGAAGTCTCTGAAAATCAAAAGCAACGAATTGCCGAATCTTTGAAACTTGCCATGAAACATGGTAAAGGATCTATGATGGTGCTCGACACCGACGATGACGTTCTACGCCACTACAGTCGTTACTTAATGTGCCCAACAACAGGCATTTCGTACGACGAGCCCGCGCCAAATCTCTTCTCATTCAACTCGCCTTACGGTGCTTGTCCGAAATGCCACGGTTTGGGTGAAATTGCACAAGTGGATCTGAAAAAAATCATTCCAGATCCAAAGAAAAGTCTCAAAAAAGGTGGAATTCAGCCACTTGGTGAGTACAAAAACAATTGGATTTTCGCTCAAGTAGAAGCCATCGCCGAGAAATATGGTTTCAAACTCGAAGATCCGGTTGGAGAAATTGATGAAGAAGCGCTTAACGCAATCCTTTATGGAACGGAGGAAATTCTAAAAATCAAGAATCCGTCGTACAACAATTCTGGTTATGCCACGCAGTTCAATGGGATTGTGAATTTCATTGCAGATCAGCACGAAGATGCTAAAGAAGGTTCTGGAAAAAACTGGGCCGACGAATACATGAACAATGTTGTTTGTACCGATTGTCATGGCGATCGACTTAAAAAACAAGCACTTTGGTTTAAGGTTGGTGAAAAAAATATAGCAGAACTCGCCCGCGAAGACATCGGTAGTCTGCTAGAATGGTTTAATGGTATTGAAGACAATATGGAAGGTCGCCAAAAAGCGATTGCCCATGAAGTGCTCAAAGAAATCAGAACACGCCTCGGCTTCTTGATGGAAGTTGGTCTGGATTATCTTACCGTTAACCGCAGCGCGGGATCGCTGTCTGGTGGTGAGGCGCAACGAATCCGTTTGGCCACACAAATTGGGTCGAAACTCGTGGGCGTATTATACATTCTAGATGAGCCTTCCATCGGACTTCATCAACGCGATAACGTGAAGCTTATCAAGGCTTTGCAGGATTTACGCGATGCTGGAAATTCCGTTATCGTAGTGGAACACGACAAAGACATGATCATGGCAGCCGACCATGTGATTGATATCGGTCCCGGAGCCGGAATTCATGGAGGGCGCGTGGTTGCGGAAGGCACACCTGAGAGTATCGTAAGTGGAGATTCGCTTACTGCTGCCTATATCCGCCGTGAGCGCGAAATTGAGATTCCAGAAAAACGCCGCGAAGGAAACGGAAAGAAGCTTGTCGTGCACAAAGCCACTGGAAACAACCTGAAAAACGTTACCGTCGAAATTCCACTTGGCATGTTGGTTTGCGTAACAGGCGTTTCAGGAAGTGGAAAATCAACTTTGATCAATGAAACGCTCTTCCCGGCGCTGAACAAATATTTCTTCAACGCGCACAAAGAACCGCTTCCATACAAGAAGATTGATGGCTTGGCGCACATCGACAAGGTGATCGATATTGATCAAAGTCCGATTGGCCGCACACCACGCTCAAATCCAGCAACTTACACTGGAGTTTTCTCAGACATCCGAACATTGTTTGCATCCATGCCAGAAGCCGCGATCAGAGGTTACAAACCTGGCCGATTCAGTTTTAATGTAAAAGGTGGTCGCTGCGAAACCTGCTCTGGTGGCGGAATGAAGGTGATTGAAATGAATTTCCTTCCCGACGTTTATGTGCAATGTCCTGCTTGCCAGGGAAAAAGATACAACCGCGAAACCTTGGAAATTCGGTACAAAGGAAAATCGATTTCCGATGTATTGAACATGACCATCGAACAAGCCGTGGAATTCTTCGATCACATTCCAACAATCTTGCACAAAATCAAGACGTTGAATGATGTTGGTTTGGGCTATATCGCACTTGGTCAATCTTCAACAACGCTTTCTGGCGGCGAAGCCCAACGCGTAAAATTGGCTACCGAATTAAGCCGAAAAGACACCGGCCAAACGCTTTTCATACTCGATGAGCCAACCACAGGTTTGCATTTCGAAGACATTCGAGTGCTGTTGGGTGTTCTGCAAAAGCTTGTAGACAAAGGGAATTCTGTTGTTATCATAGAACACAACCTCGACATCATCAAGGTGGCAGACTACATCATTGATATGGGCCCAGAAGGTGGCGAACGCGGCGGACAACTACTTGTGAGCGGCACGCCTGAGGAAGTAGCGAAAAACAAGAAAAGCTTCACTGCTCACTTCTTAAAACAAGAGTTAGCACTAGAAGTGAAAAGCTAATTGGTGTTAATTCAATCATTTTTGCATATTTTGCCGCATTACTCGAAATAACTCATTACATATAAATGGATAATCTCAACAAAAGAGGCCATGAAGACAAAATCATAGAGGCCTTCAAAGAAAAAGACGCATTCGAAATTAAAACCACAAACTCCTGGCAGATCTTTAAGATCATGGCAGAATTCGTGGAGGCCTTTGAAAAGCTTGGTAAAATTGGTCCTTGCGTTTCGATTTTCGGATCGGCACGCACAAAGCCAGATCATCCTGATTACATTCTAGCTGAAGAAATTGCATTCAAACTGACCAAAGAAGGTTATGGAATCATTACAGGTGGCGGCCCTGGAATTATGGAAGCTGGCAACAAAGGCGCTCACCGCGGAGGTGGAAAATCGGTAGGCTTGAACATTGTACTCCCTCACGAACAAGAAGGCAACAAGTATATCGACCGCGATAAAATCATCAACTTCGATTATTTCTTCGTTCGAAAAGTGATGTTTATGAAATATGCCCAAGGCTTCATCATCATGCCAGGAGGCTTCGGAACATTGGATGAATTTTTCGAAGCAATCACATTGATTCAAACCAATAAGATCGCACGTTTTCCGCTTGTTTTGGTAGGTAAAAAATTCTGGGGCGGATTGGTAGAATGGATTAAAGAACAACAACTTCGCGAAAATCCATTCATCAGTGCCGAAGACCTAAATCTCTTCTCAATAGTAGATACTGGCGATGAAGCAGTTCAAGTGATCAACGAATTCTACAACAAATACATGTTCAGACCGAATTTCTAGTCTGATCGGATTTTATATTGAAGGCGACTTTCGGGTCGCTTTTTTATTGTCGAAAATTTATTTTTAGACAACCCTAAATTATTGTTTCGATTTGGTTAATTTCGATTCATGAAATTATTGTTCACATTTTTGATTTGTTTAAACACTGTTTCACAAGCATTTACTCAATGTTTGGTTGAAGGCAAAATCAAAGATTCTAACAATGAAGTGATTCCGTTTGCTGTTTTGTATTGGAAAAAAGCTCGCTTGGGCAGTCAATCCGATGGTAACGGAAATTTTACCATGCCATGTTCAAACTTGCAAAATGACACATTGGTGGTAAAGGCAATCGGTTACACGGATGCACTGCTTCCCCGAAGGGAAATTACAGCCCAAGAAAAACTTCTCATTCAGCTTGAACCATCGCAGTTCGATTTGCAACCGATGGTTATTTCGGCGAATCGACAGCCAATCAATCTTCGTGATGCCCCCATTTTAATTGATGTTTTAGACAGTAAACTTTTCGAAACCACGCAAAGTGTGAGTTTAAACGAAGGTTTGCGCTTTTCACCTGGATTGAGAGTTGAAAATAATTGTCAGAATTGTGGATTTAGCAGCGTTAGAATGAACGGATTGCCAGGTGCTTATACGCAGGTTCTCATCAACAGTCGCCCAGTGTATAGCGCTTTGAGTAGCGTGTATGGATTGGAGCAAATTCCGCCAGCTATGATTGATCGTGTGGAAGTGATGCGCGGCGGTGGTTCGGTGCTTTTCGGTGGGAATGCAATTGCAGGAACGATCAACATCATCACCAAGGATCCAATTGAAAATGGCTGGACAGCAGGAAGTTCCTATGCTTTAACGCATTTCGACAAGCCAGATTTCTATGGATTCTTGAATGGGTCGTGTGTATCGAAATCGGGCAAATCGGGTATTTCAGGATTTATTGCACACAGAGATCGTGCAGCATGGGACGCATCGAAAGACGGATTTTCTGAAATCCCACAACTTGAAAATGTAGTGCTTGGTACAAACTTTTTTCATCGACCTAATGATCGGTCGAGGTTGGCAATGAGCACTAGATTTATTCAAGATGCCCGCAGAGGAGGCTCAGATTTGCAATTACTTCCGCATCAAAGTCGTGTTTCAGAAATGGCTAATCATACCGTTTTCGGCACCGATGTTTCTTACGAATACAACCAACCCAACGATCGGTGGAAAGCAGCCACTTACGGATCGGTACAACTTACAAATCGAGAATCTTATTACGGTAGTTCATTGAGTGCGTTTCCTGAAAAGCAGTATGGCAATTCCTCAGATTTATCGTTGGCAACCGGTGTTCAATTTAGTTTTCGTTGGTCGAAAATGAAATCGGTTTTGCTGATGGGTTCTGAATTTTCACGCAACCAAGTTGCCGATTTGTACCCAGGATTTCTTCGCCAGATCAATCAAACAGTTTCTACTTCAGGAAACTACTTCCAGTGGCAAGTGGATCCGCACACCAAATGGATGATCAATG
>CANHIS010000014.1 GCA_947460255.1 Bacteroidota bacterium | reverse complement strand
ATTGCCTGAAATGTTGTTGGGGAAGCTTCCCAATGCTAACCCCTTCCCAGTATCAATTTCTGAATTTTTCAAAAGCACGTCAAGGAGAAACTTATATTTTCAGCAAAAGATATCCAATCAGCTGTTGATTAAATGTCGATGAGTCGAAAAGTGCTTGGATGGAATTCTTGCTTCACAGAATTATCAAGTATTTTTAAGAAATTGGAAGAAGCATAATTACATCGAATTTCATTTTTGGTAGAAACTAAATCACAAATGATACTTGAAATTCAGACTTCCTGTTTATAACAAAATTTGTTGAATTGTCCGAAATGTTGTTGGGGAAGCTTCCCAATGCTAACCCCTTCCCAGTATCAATTTCTGAATTTTTTAAAAGCTCATCAAGGAGAAACTTATCGTTTCAGCAAAAGATATCCAATCAGCTGTTGATTAAATGTCGATGAGCAGAAAAGTGCTTGGATGGATTTTTTGCTTCACAGAATTATCAGGTATTCTTGAGAAATTGGAAGAAGGAAAATCACATCGAATTTCATTTTTGGTAGAAACTATATCACAAATGATATTTGAAATTCAGACCTCCTGTTTATAACAAAATTTGTTGAATTGGCTGAAATGTTGTTGGGGAAGCTTCCCAATGCTAACCCCTTCCCAGTATCAATTTCTGAATTTTTTAAAAGCTCGTCAAGGAGAAACTTATCGTCTCAAAAAAAGATATCCAATCAGCTGTTGAAATCTCACTTGAAAATTGAAATGTAATGAAAATCAGCACGATCAACCCCATACAGTAGCTATTGCAACAAAAGCTTGTTTTTTGAATTTCAAATCTTCATTTTTCCTTATCATTGCAAGCTCTATCATATCCCCAATGGCAAAGAAAGTAAACGAAACAACTCAGAAGCCTTCCTCTACTAAACATGCATTCTCGGATCTTGAAGAAAATGCTGGCTTTTTGATGTGGCAGGTCTCTATGCTCTGGCAACGAAAACTCAAGAATGGACTAGATGCCATCGGAATTACGCATGCACAATTTCTGCTTTTAGCAGCATTGTCGTTTCTTAGTACAAAACAGAATATCGTGTCACAACAAGATTTAGCGAAGCATGTGAAAATCGATAAAATGATGACCTCAAAAATCCTTAGAACACTTCAGAAAAAGGGATTGTTGAGCAGAAAAAAAAACAAGATGGACACTCGTGCGAGAACCCTTGCATTGAGTGAATCAGGCGAGGAGCTTCTTAAAGCGGCAGGTAAAATTGTGGATAAAACTGACCAAGATTTTCTAATGAATCTTGGCTTGAATTCGCTTTCCTTTCAGGATGATTTAAGAAGCCTTTTAAAAGTGAACTCAAAATAATTCCACATGAAAAGATTACTTACGCTCATTTTATTGGTTTCAACAAATTGGATAACTGCACAGTCAACGATTAGTACATCGCTTGTTAGTCGGCTCCAGATTGTTGATTCAAATGCGCCTTGTGAAGTTCATATTTTTCTAAGAGAAAATGCTGATTTGCAAGCATTAAGAGTTGTCTTTGTTTCAAATGCAGTTCCTGTAAAATACCGTTCAGGACAAGTGAAGCAGCACTTAATGCAGATTGCACAAACATCACAATCGGAACTGCTTGAATTTCTCGATAGTCAGCAAAATGATTATCCAGGCATTGTTGTGAATAAGCAATTTTATATTGTGAATATGGTTTCAGCAACCGTTCCTGCCGACCTGATTCCTGCAATTGCTGCGAGAGCTGATGTAGAGTTTATCGAATTGGCTGATCGACTCAAAGTGACCTACGACAAACCTGTTTTGATGGAAAACAGCCAAGGTAGATCCGTAGGAGGTCATGAACCAGGCCTCGATGCTATTGGCGCGCCCTTTATGTGGAATCTTGGTTATACTGGATTGGGAAGAAGATTATACACAGTTGATACCGGAGTTTGGCCAGTTCATCCTGCAATTCAACGGCAGTGGAGAGGGAATTATTTTCCAGAATCGCAGGTGTGGCTCGGTTTTGATTTTCTGAATCCTGCCGATAAACCTGATGCACATGGGACACATGTAACAGGTACAGTACTTGGATTAGATCCAGCAACAAACGACACGATTGGTGTGGCTTTCAATGCTACATACATGGCATCTGATCCGATTGTTGAAGATCTTGCGGATGTTAAACCTTTGGAAGTGATCCTATCAGCATTTGAATTTGCATTAGATCCCGACGAGGACCCTAGCACGTTTGATGATGTACCAGACGTAATTTGTAATTCATGGGGATTTGGAGATACGATTATCGACGGACTCTGCACCAATCCGTTCATCCTTTCACTTTACGACGCATTGGATGCAGCTGGAATTGCCGTTGAATTTTCGGCTGGAAACGAAGGTCCTGGACCTAGCACAGCAGGAATGCCCGCCTATGTTGTTTTGGATAGCTTAACTGTTTTTTCGGTTGGAGCGGTTGATGCATCTTCTCCCAATTTTCCTATAGCCTCATTTTCAAGCCGTGGACCTTCAAGTTGTGGTGAAACAGATCAATTGAAAATTAAGCCTGAAGTTTCTGCTCCTGGTGTAAACATCAGATCCTCAGTACAACAAGATCAATATGCACAGTATTCCGGAACTTCAATGGCTGGTCCGCACGTTGCAGGTGCAGTTCTTTTGTTGAAGGAAGCGTTTCCTTACCTCACCGGAAAGGAAATTCTTAGAGCATTGTATTTAACTGCTATTGATCTTGGCGCAGAAGGTGAAGACAATACCTATGGAAGAGGCATCATCAATCTAGAATTCGCTTACGATTATCTGTCGCAATTGTATGTCCCTGTGCCACCAAACAGTTCTGAATTCGATGTAGAAATCGAGAAAATTCTAGGTTCGGAAATCAATTGTGCAGGAAGTTATCCGCTTCAATTGGTAATCAGAAATGCTGGTATTACAAACTTCGCAGGTGGAATCATTCAGTATTCTATCAACGGTTCTTCAATTGGATCAGGTACTTATTCTGGAACACTGGAAGCGGGTGAACGAGATACCATTTTTAGTCCGGCAATACTTTTTAACGCTGGCATCAATGAAGTTCGTGCGGTAATCACTCCATTAGTTGATGTTGAAGAAAGAGACATTGTGAATAATAGCAGAGTCCTCAGAATGCAAACCCAACCGCAAGTGTCAATGCCCTTTGGAGAAAGTTTCGAATACAATGATTTTACAGGAAACAATTGGCTTTTGGTGAATGGAGATTATAAAATGGGATGGGACACCACGAAAACTGGTGGATTGTTGAACAGTAGTTATTCTGGCTGCATGAAGTTTCTCACTTACACATCTCGCGATCCCAAGGATATCGTTTACACTCCATTTATTGCGGTTCCACAGAATTCAGATTCACTCATTTTTAGTTTCGATTATGCCTATAGATACAGAAGTGCAACTTTATCGGATTCTTTAGAGGTTAGTTATTCGGACGATTGTGGAATCACTTGGAATACAGTGTTTTATAAAGGTGGTCAACAACTTTCAACCATCGATACATTTTGGACCAATTTCCGTCCGTTTGCATCAACGCATTGGAACAACGAGCGTCAGAATCTAATTTCTCAAGTGGATGGGAATGAAATCATTTTCAGATTTCGAGCGATTAACGATAATGCCTCAAATCTTTATATCGACAATATTTTCGTGTATGATGCAGTGAGTCCAGCATCGATCAAAACGATTTATAACCAAACGTTTAACGTGTATCCAAATCCTGCGAATGAATTCGTTGATGTATCATTCGATGCATTGAAAAGCCAAGGAACTTTGTCATTGTTCGATATCGCTGGTAAGGAAATCCTTCAGAAGATTCTGCATGAAAATCAAACCCTTTCTAGAATTGAAACTTCAAATTTAAATGCCGGTATTTACCTGATAATGCTCGAGTCTGAGTTTGGCAGGTCGGTGAAGAAGTTGGTAATCCGATAGCACTTAAAGATTCGATACTGCCGATTCAGATGAAAGTTTGAATCGGCATTTTTTATTCAGTTTGAAGCATTGGTCGGATGATGAGAACACTCGGCACATCATCGAGCCATAGGCTTTTGCTTTCTACTAATGCTTTCCAACTTTTGTAACTCACCAACATCAGTTCTTGTTTATCCAGAAAATCTTTGTGGATGATTTTTTCCTGAAGCAAGGTCAGTTTATCTGAATGCTTAGCAAGCAATTGATCGTATTTTTCTTTCGTTTCATGGGATGAATCAAACAGTCCAGATGTGTCGCACAAGGCAATATCTGATCTTCCGTTATCGGCGAAACGTTGTGCGTAATTCAATAAGAAGGTATCTTCTTGATTGAAAATAGGAACAAACAATTTTCCTGACCCAGTGAAATCTCTATCGAGCAAAACGCCAACGTCGCAAGATGTATCCAACAAAAACTCACGAGCCTTCTCATCAATTAAGTCGTTAGCGGGAAGAATTGGACGAGCTCCTGTAATTGTTCCAAGGAGATTTTCAGGTGAAAAAGACTTCGTTACACCAACAATATTTCCTAAAATCGAACCTGTGTAGAGTGATCTTCCAGCACCAATCAAAAGAAAGTTAACAGCGTCGCGATCCACAATAGCATTTACCTCCTTGTGTAGATCAGGAGAGGTTTTGTATTCCTTCCCAATTTCAAGGTTAAGCTTTTGTGCTTCCGATAGAATTGGTTTAAAACTCTGACGCTCAAATTCTTCTAAATCCATCAAGTTTACCTCTGCACTCAATGTAACGTGCATTGCAGTGTAGGATACCTGTTGCTTATTTTGACCAAACATTTGAGTGGCTAGTCGTAGCAAAGTCCTTCCCGATGTGGCTAGGCCAAATGAAATGAGGACTTTATAGGTTTCGTTATTTTCTAATGTATTGATTGAAATATCGCTTGATTTGTCTTTGAATACAAAATTGATCAAGCTCAACATTGGGCCAGTAGTGAAAGTCGTAACCAAGGCCATAAGTACCAACATGGCAAACATTTCGGGACTTAATATGCCCAAATCATAACCAATGTTTAACACGATCAATTCCATCAATCCTCTCGTGTTCATTAAGGCACCAATGGATAAACTGTCTTTCCATGATTGCCCTACATAACGTGCAGCGAGCGCAGAGCCTAAAAATTTTCCTACAATAGCTACAAGTATAACCAGTAAGCAAGTGACCCAAAGTGAAGGATCATTGAGAAGGCCAATCTGTGTCCGTAATCCAGTAAAAACGAAGAACAATGGAAGCAATAATACCAATGCAACATCTTCGAGTTTATCGACCAAGATCTTCCTGAAGTTCAAGTTTGGCGGCATCACCACTCCAGCCAAGAAAGCGCCAAACAGCGCATGGATTCCAATTACTTCTGTGGCCCATGCCGAACTGAGCATAATTAAAAATACCAAAGCAATGATACCTTTCGAAATAGATTCTTTGTTCGAATAAATTGAACCTAATCTATTTAGGAATGGTCTCAATACCAGCAACATAAATAGCACATAAAGCAATGATAGCCCAATGGTAACGATTGCCGGTGAAAATGCTCCAGCTTTAACAATAGCAATCACAACAGCCAATAAACACCAAGCAGTTACGTCGTCGATTGCAGCACTTGTGATCGCAATAATTCCAAGTTTCGATTTTGTGAGGCCTCGCTCTTGTACAATTCTCGCCAAAACAGGAAATGCTGTAACACTCATCGAAATACCCATAAATAGGGCGAATGAGATAAATCGGATATTTTCTGGTGCGAATTCTTGAAAGGTGAAATACGCTAAACCAACACCCAACGAAAATGGAAAAACAATACTAACATGCGATATAAAAATTGCATCGCGGGCTTTGCTTTTTAAGACACTCACATCGAGTTCCATGCCGATCACAAACATGAACAAGATGAGACCGATTTGACTTAAAAACTGAAGATTTCCCAAAGAACTCAAGGGGAAAATTGCAGCAGAAATTTCTGGAAAATACAAGCCGAGTAGGGAAGGGCCTAAAAGAATTCCGGCGAGTATTTCACCGATCACACTCGGTTGACCAATTCTAGAAAAAAACAATCCCAAGAAGCGAGAAAAAGCAATGATGGTGATAATCTGGATGATCAACATCGGCAACGAATGCCCCAAATTTTCGCTAAACGTTTCTGATACTTGATCTTGCGGTGAAACATGTACGATTTGCTCCGCAACGTTTTTGACCTCTTCAGATTCGAATGCACCTCCTGCCTTAATGATAAGAAATACTGCTACAACTGCTGCTACAATTGTTAAAAAGTAAGAGAAAAATGACTTGCCCAAAATATGGCGTTTAAACTGTATAGTTATTTTTAGAAACTTCTGAAAAATACAGAAACTTCAAACAATTCACGTCATTTAAATATGATTTCTGTATCATTTTTTCAAACTAAATTTCAATCTGAATTATAAATGGTTTAATGCCAATATGTGTTTCTCTGCTTGGTCCAAAATAGCTTTTTTGTCGGAGTCTTCCATTCGATCCCAAGTTCGGTACATCATACCAATACGAGGATTTCGCTCCAGCTTTTCTCGGTGCCGAGCATGAAAATGCCAGTATAAACTATTGAATGGACATGCCTTTGCTCCAAGTTTTATCTTGTGGTCGTAATGACAACCATCGCAATACGAACCCATCTTTTTGATGTAAGCACCGCTGCTTGTGTAAGGCTTTGAACCAACAATTCCACCGTCGGCAAATTGACTCATGCCTCTTGTATTTGTGATCTCAACCCATTCAATCGCATCGATGTAAACGCCCAAATACCAACCATCTAGTTCATCGGGCGACAAGCCAGCCAACAAAGCAAAATTTCCAATCACCATCAAGCGCTGAATATGGTGTGCGTAAGCATGTTCCAAACTCTGACCAATCGAATGTTGCAAGCATTTCATCTTCGTTTCTCCATTCCAAAACCAATCAGGTAACGACCGGTTGTGGTTAAAGAAATTCAAGTTTGCATAGCTTGGCATCTTCATCCAATAAATGCCTCGCATGTATTCTCTCCATCCAAGTATCTGGCGCACAAATCCTTCAAGTTGATTCATGCTCACGCGTCCAGGATTTTTGTGAAAATCCTCCACGCATTTTGTAATCACTTCCATTGGATGCAACAGCTTGACGTTTAGCGCAAACGAAATTCTCGAATGAAACAAAAAGGCGTCTCTGTCGGTCATTGCGTCTTGATACGTTCCAAAAAGTGGTAATCTAAATGCAATGAACTCCTCCAAAACCTGAAGCGCTTGGATGCGATTTAATGGCCACATGAATTCGTCTGGCTTAATCTTGCCAAACGATTCAATGCCTGCATCTTGTATTCTTTTGTACACCACTGAAACATCCGAATTAACCGCCGATTTTGGTGGTAGCTTAACGTCAGCATCCATTTTTTGGCGGTTGTCGTGGTCAAAGTTCCACTGCCCACCAGCTGGTTCGGAACCTTCCATCAATACCTTCCACTTTTTCCGCATCATTCGATAGAAACTTTCCATCAAATACTGCTTCTTGCCCGCGAAAAAATCTTCTAAATCGTTTCTGGATGTTAGAAAATGTTCGGAGTCGAAAGCTATAACTGGCACTGGTGCTTTTTCCGCAAAAGATTTCAGCTGTGCATCCAATCGATATTCGTCGGGCAGCAAGTATTCGAATTGCTCAATTTGATTTTTTGCAATCAAATGACTCAAGTTCTTGATTAAATCTCCAGTGTTTTCTGGATCATCAAACTGAAGTTGGATAACCTTATGGCCTTTCGATTGGAGCATCGCAGCAAATTGCTCCATGGCTGCAAAAAATCCTACCAGCTTTTGGATGTGATGTAAAACATAACCAGCCTCTTGGCGCATCTCCATGATCACATAGAAATGTTGATCGTTTACTTCACTGAACCAAGAATGTTGCTCGTTTAACTGGTCGCCAAGAATGAGTCTGAGTTTTTTCATCCATCAAACAACAGCAGGAAATGCAAACGGTTCGAAACCCGAGTGATTGTTTCACAGTGCACAAAACATAGCAACCAATTAATCTCTTAGTTAAGCTGGAAGAATTCTTGTCCAACTACTTTTGCCATCAACTGCTGAAATTCAGGATTGCTGCCATCCACTTTTGCATTTTCTGAAACCATGCTCACTCCCATATCATCTTGTACTGTGGTTAGGTTGATTCGCAAGTTGCACTTTCCAGGAAATCGGTTGATAATATCGGAAATGTCGTTCACGAATTTTTCGTTCAAATTCCCTTCGTGGATGTTAAGCGTAACCTGCTTGTACTTGTCTTTCAGGTCGGCCATTAAGCCCATCGAATTGATTGATGCTTCCAATAAATCGGGACTTCTAAAGTTCTTGTCGGCTTTCCAATTGATGAATACAATAGTACCAACAACAATGAAATGCTTCAATTTTAGATATTTCTCCGAAAACAACATGAATTCTTTGTTTCCTGTGTAATCTTCCAAAACAAAGCTGGCGTAAGGTTTCCCAGCTTTGGTCATTCTGTGGTTTACCGTCGTGATCATTCCTCCAGAACGTTGATCCTGCCTAGATTTTAGCTTTTCTTGATCATCCAATTCAACGATTGGAATAAACTTGAAGCTTTCCATTTCCCGACGATAATCATCTAGCGGATGGCCGCTCAAATAAATTCCAACTACTTCACGCTCTTTTTCGAGCATTTCTAAAACATGCCAAGGTTCTACTTGCGGGATAACAGGTTCTGGAATACTGATTTCATCGGTACTGTCGCCAAACAAGCTGGTGGAGGCTCTGTCTTTTCCTTCTTGTACACTTTGTCCGTAGCGGACTAATGTATCTAAGAATCCAGGTTTTGAAGGAACTTCCGAGTAGAAGAACACAGCTCTGTTGTTGTTCCCCATTAAGCCATCAAACGCGCCTGCCTGAGCCAAGTTTTCTAAGTTTTTCTTGTTGGCAGAGCGAAGGTTGACGCGTCTCAGGAAATCGTAAATGCTTTCAAAGGGAGCATTTTGCTCGCGTTCTACAATGATGGTTTCAACTGCAGCTTCACCCACACCTTTAATTGCCGCCAATCCAAAACGAATCTGACCTTTCTTGTTTACCGAAAATTTCAACTTCGATTCGTTGATGTCTGGCCCAAGCACCGGAATTCCCATTCGCCTACATTCTTCCATGAAGAACGTAATCTTGTCCATCGAACTCAAATTGTTCGTCAAGTTGGCTGCCATGTATTCGGCAGGGTAGTGGGCTTTTAAGTATGCTGTTTGAAAGGCTACAAATGCATAGCACGTAGAGTGCGATTTATTGAAGGCATAAGATGCAAATGCTTCCCAGTCGGTCCAGATTTTCTCCAATTTCTTGGCATCCATTCCCAATTTGGTAGCTCCTTCGATGAACTTCGGTTTCAACTCATCAAGCGTCTTACGATCCTTTTTTCCCATTGCTTTTCGCAACTTATCGGCTTGGCCTTTTGTAAATCCAGCCAGCTTCTGCGACAACAACATTACCTGTTCCTGATAAACCGTTATACCATAGGTTTCTTTCAGGTATTCTTCCATTTCTGGTAAATCGTAAGCCACTTTTTCTAAGCCGTGCTTACGCTTAATGAAGTTGGGAATATATTCAAGCGGCCCTGGTCGATACAAGGCGTTCATCGCAATCAAATCCTCGAATTTATCTGGCTTTAAGTCGCGTAAATACTTTTGCATTCCAGCACTTTCAAACTGGAAAGTTGCGTTCGTTTCAGCGCGTTGATAAAGTTCGTATGTTTTGATATCGTCTAATGGAATCGTATCGATATCGATCTCAACCCCATGATTTTCTTTGATCAATTGCAAAGCATCTCGAATAATGGTGAGGGTTTTCAAGCCCAAAAAGTCCATCTTGATTACGCCCGCATCTTCAATCACCGAACCTTCATATTGCGTCACGAGCAAATCTGAATCTTTTGCTGTTGCTACAGGAATCAAGGTTGTAAGATCTTCCGGAGCGATAATTATTCCTGCCGCATGCACTCCTGTATTTCGAACAGATCCTTCTAAGATTAAGGCTTCGTGTAAAACCTGACTTTCCAGTGATCCAGTGCGTTCGTAGATTTCGCGAAGTTTCTTCACTCCATCCATTTCCTCACTGCCCAATCCTTCCTTGGTTTTCAAACTGCCTTCTCCTTCTAAAGGAGCCTTAATCACTCTGTTAAGCTTGATGCCAGGCTTTTCTGGAACCAATTTCGCCAACGCATTTGCATCAGGAAGTGGAAGATCCATTACGCGAGCCACGTCTTTGATACTCGACTTGGCAGCCATCGAACCATAAGTTACAATTTGTGCTACCTGGTTCTTGCCGTATTTCTCTACTACATAGTCGATTACGCGTTGCCTGCCTTCATCATCAAAGTCCGTATCAATATCGGGCATCGACGCACGTTCGGGATTTAAGAAACGCTCAAAGAGCAAATCGTACTTGATCGGATCGATATTCGTTATTCCAATGCAATATGCCACTGCTGATCCCGCTGCAGAACCACGTCCAGGTCCAATAAAAACACCCAAATCGCGACCAGCTTTGATGAAATCTGATACAATTAAAAAGTATCCAGCAAAGCCCATCCGGTCGATTACGCCTAACTCAAAATTCAGTCGTTCCTCAGCTTCAGCAGTTAGTGTTCCATAACGATGGTGTGCGCCTTCCATAGTGAGGTGGCGCAAATAATTCATTTGGTTGTCAAATTCCTTGGGTAACGGGAAATTCGGCAACATGATATCTCTCTTTAAATCAAGCAGTTCTACTTTCGATACAATCTCATTTGTATTGTCGATCGCTTCAGGAATATCCCGAAACAGCGCAGTCATTTCCTGCTGGTTCTTGAAATAGAATTGATCATTAAAAAACGCAAATCGCTTTCCTTTCACACTTGCATCATCGTCGGAGAAATCTTTATTTGTAGGCGTCGATTTTTTCTCTCCGGTGTTGATACACAGTAAGATATCGTGTGCATTCCAATCCTCACGCTCAACATAATGCGAGTCGTTTGATGCGATCACTTTTACATTGTACTTGTCGGCAAATTCAAGCAAAACCTGATTTACTTGTTCTTGCTCAGGCATTGCATGCCGCTGAAGTTCAACGTAATAATCTTCACCAAAAAGATCTAGCCACCACTTAAATGCCTTTTCGCCAGCCTCTTTTCCTTTCTTTAGGATGGTTCTAGGCACCTCAGCGCCAATGCAACAAGTGGTTGCGATAAGGCCATCATGGTGCTTAAGAATCAGGTCTTTATCAATTCTTGGATACTTGCCATACAAGCCTTCAATGTATCCCAATGAACACAACTTCACAAGATTTTTGTAGCCTACATCGTTCTTCGCAAGCAGCAACTGATGGTTTCGTACATCGCGGTCGTCTTTCGTAAACGACCGTTTGAAACGATCCTCAACCATGTAAAATTCACACCCAACAATGGGCTTTACTTTGGGTTTTCCATCTTCCCCTTTGTTTTTGTAAGCCTCTGCTACAAAGGCAAATGCTCCAAACATATTCCCATGGTCTGTGATCGCCATCGCGGGCATTCCATCGGCAGTTGCCTTTTTAAACAACTTAGAAATATCAGCAGCTCCATCGAGTAACGAAAACTGTGTGTGTACGTGTAAATGCGAGAAAGAAGGCATGCAACAAAGATCAACAAAGCCCGACTAACTTTAGAGAATGATTATCAACATGGCTGTGAAATGCGCGTCTGAAAACTTGTGAATTATCTGACATTCAAGCGTTACAAAACATTTCCACAAGGTGGTTTGAAAAGTATTTTTTGGGGGCCATAAAACGGGCTCTTCGCGGCACGCGGTGCCTAGCTGCGATCCCTGGTCCGGTCACAAATCCCATCTTCATTCAGCAAAATTGATCTTAGGAAAACCTCCGATTATCTCTTCACCAATTCCTCTAATCCTTCGAAGTCGAACATCTTCGGGTCGAATAGGTGAGAGGCATGAATATTCGACAAGGCCGTCATCATGATTTCTTTGCGGTTTGGATATTTCTTTTCCCACTCATTCATCATCGATTTCACAACCTGTCGCTGCATGTTCTCTTGTGATCCACACAAATTGCATGGTATGATTGGAAATTGGCGCTCTATGGCGTACTGCGCAATTTCATCTTCCTTGCAAAAAATCAACGGCCTAATAACCACATGCCGACCGTCGTCGGTTCTAAACTTGGCGGGCATGGCTTCTAATTTACCAGCGAAAAACAAATTCAAGAAAAATGTCTCCAAGGTGTCTTCGCGGTGATGTCCAAGTGCAATTTTTGTGCATCCCATTTCCTCGGCTGCATCATACAAAATTCCACGTCTCAAGCGAGAACATAAGCTGCACATGGTCTTGCCAGCAGGTGTTTTCTCAGTTACAACAGAATAGGTGTCACGTTCCAAAATTCTAAATGGAACGTTCAGTTTTGTGAGGTATTCCGGTAAAATATGCTCTGGGAAATCAGGCTGCTTTTGATCGAGATTTACAGCCACAATTTCGAACGAATTGCCCATCACCAATTGCTGGTGAAGTAAAATGTCGAGCATCGTATAACTGTCTTTCCCTCCCGAAAGGCAAACCATCACTTTGTCGCCTGGTTCTACCAACTGAAACTTCTCTTGGGCATCCCAATACGACTTCCTCAGCCTTTTGGTGATTTGTTCATGGGTGTAGGTTCGCGTATTTTCCACGGCGCAAAAGTAACAATTTCGATTTCCCACGTGAAGCCCAGTTTCTCAAATTGAGAAAAAGGCAGTTTAAATGCTCACTGCGAAGCTAAATTTGTACAATAACTTCTGAAGCTTAGTTTACTGTTTCAACACCGTCGCACAATTGCTTCGCACGTTCTATAAACACTTCAATATCATTTATTTCAGTATCCCAGCTGCACATCAATCGTACTTCGTTCAGGGCTTCATTCCATACATAAAATGGAAACTCTTCAGCCAACTGCTCCGAAACGCCTTGAGGGAAAATCGCAAACACTGCATTAACATCCACAGGTTGAGTGATTTGCACTCCTTCTATTTCTCGAAGCGATTTAGCCAAATGTTGCGCTAAATTGTTCGAATGTTTCGCAAGGTTTAACCACAAATCGTCTTTAAAAAACGCACTAAACTGTGCAGAAATAAACCTCATTTTCGAAAACAACTGCATGCCTTGCTTCCGTTGAAACTTCATGTACTTTGCCAATTCTGGTTTGAAAAATACCACAGCTTCGCCCATCATCATCCCATTTTTCGTTCCTCCAAAACTCATCACATCAACTCCGGATTCTCGAACAAACTCTCTTGGACTCATTCCTAAAGCCGCCGAGGCATTCGAAATTCTCGCTCCGTCTAAGTGCAAATACAAATCTTCTTTCTTGCAAAAATCTCCAAAAGCCTTGATTTCTGAAGGTTGATAAAGCGTTCCGTATTCTGTACTCTGAGTTAAGGAAATTACTTTGGGCTGGGCATGATGCTCGACGCCACGCCCAACAAGGACTTCTGATATTTGATCAACCGAGATTTTTCCATTCACACTTTTGAGTGGTATCAACTTTGACATCAAGTTACGTTCTGGTGCACCTGTTTCATCAGTGTGAATGTGCGCCATGTCGCTACAAATCACTGCTTCAAATGGATGCAAGCATGCTTGAAGACCCAAAACATTGGCTCCAGTTCCGCTGTAAACAAAGAATACTTCAATATCGTTTCCAAACAATCGCTTAAATTCTTGTTCAGCCGAAATGGTGTAATTGTCATATCCATAACCTTTTACGTGCCCTGTATTGGCTTCCATTATGGCTTGCATAATCTGTGGATGGATACCCGAACAGTTGTCGGATGCGAAAAATTTCTTACTCATGGTCGGTTTTTAAAATAACCCAATGTGGTTTCTGAAGATATGAAAATGATTTGCTCAATGGGGCCTTTCGGATTCATTTCCAGTGCTTTGTTGATCCCTGTCAAAACTTCTTTAACTTCGATTTTCTGCATACACTGGTTGTTGCCCAAACAAGGCGGAACGGCGAATTCATGCACACACGGACTACAATACACATTCTTGTAAATCGGCACGCAGGTTTCCATTTGGCCATATTGCGAGGGCGAACAGGGTCCGAAAAGCCCGCAAACAGGCTTCTGATATGCCAACGACAAATGAAGCGGACCCGTATCGTTCGTTACAACGGCATCCGAATGATCGATTAGTGCAAACAGCTCATTCAAATTGAGCAAACCAGCCGACTGTACCACACGACTTTCATGAGGAAATTGTGCTTTTATCTCCTCTACATAACTGCGCTCAACACCACTTCCAGTTAATACCAAAGTGTAATCTGGATGAGAATTTACAAGGCTTGAAATAAGCTCGATAAATGACAATTTTCCCCAACGACGCTCTAGTCTGAGGTCGGATGCATTTGGATTGATTACCAAATATTTATGATCCTCAAGTGAAAGTTTCACTTTACATGATTGCCACGCATTTTCAGAGTAAATCGGTGCAACCAACGATGAACTGATTTTTTGCCCCGCCAAAACTCTTCCCATCTGCAAGTAAATCTCACTCAACGGAGCTTTGATGTTGTAATACATCAAATGGGTGTACAATCCACTTCGGTAATCTTTGTCACTTTTGTAATAGCCCAATCGGTTGGTAGCCGCGCTCAACGTGCAAATCAAACTCGAAAAATTCGAATACACTTCAAGATCGATGTAGACCTGTGGTTTAAATTTCCAGAGGTTGAACAGCAATCCTGCACTGGTTTTTATAAGGCTCAATAAACTGCCATCATTCACCAAAATCTTGCGGTTTATTTGATCTGGATAAGCCTCCAAAATTCCTGCGTTGGCTCGACTGCTCACAAATACAATTTCCGCGTCAGGAAAGGAATCTCGAAGCGATTTAAGTAGGGCAGAGGCTTGCACAATTGAACCCATGCCTTTGAACTTACACACCACAATACGGTCAAATTTTCGATCCAGTTGGTGATTTATTCGCAGTACAAAACCTAAGAATCTCACGAAAATTCGAAGCACTACACAGAGCAGCCAACCTAAATACCGATCGGTTTTTACCTGAACGTTGGTTTTCATGGCTTCAGCGGTTTTCGTTTCCAAATTTCGTATCCGTCAACCTTGGTTTCAAATTGGTATTTCTGCCTGATATACAGCGCAATAATGCCATGTCGAAGCTCATTTTGCACACCATCTGTTGCATCCCACCAATTTGGAGGGTCGTGTCGAAACAAAACCAAGGGCACTTTCCAAGATTGAATTCTTGAAGTCCAATCTTGCTGAAGTGTCATACTATGCACATTCTGTGGATTTTGAAAGAAGAAAGAAGGCACTTCTTTTTCGGCATAATAGTGCAACATCGGCGTGTTTGAGAAGTCGTAAAATGTTTCACCATCTTTCAATGAACTTCTCAAATACTCCACTATTTTGTTGATTTTTTCAGCTTTAAATTGCTCATTTTCAGTGTATCTGCGTTTTTCATGGTGCTTCCCAACAAAATTAGATTTTACGGGATTTGCAAAAGCAGCTGTAAATCCGGTAGTTTCAGGAAGTCGTTCTGGAAATCGCATCCACACCGACATTAACGCCCAACTTGCCATCAAGAGCACGTTGGCATTGAGTTTCTGTATTTTCGCTCCGCGGATAATTGCATACGGAATCACCACAAAACCGAGCGACAACAAGAAGTTATCTGTCGATTCGGCAAATCCATGGCGTACCAATCCCCGGGGAAAGTTTACCAAAACGAAGATGCTTATGAAAAAGGTGATAATCCAAGGTTCGGCTGCAGATTTTCCTTTAGTTTTTACGATTTTCAATAAGCTGTATATGAGTACAATGGCACTCATCAGCGGCAGCAACAAATGGTGCAACTTCCAAGCTGTGGTTTGTTCGTCACCCATGAAATCTAAGCCATAAGATTGCGAACTGGATAGATAATCTAAAATCGCACGAAGATTCTTCATCCAATCTATATCATTCATCAAGCAAACCGTCCAAAAGGTTATCGCCATGCCGAGTGCAACCAAAATGGTCGGTACAACCCAATGGTACGATTTTAACTTCCTTGTTAAGTAAACCACAGCAATCACACCGATCATGGCTACCAAATAAGCCACCGACAAATCGGCTCGCCAAGGAATCAGTAAAACCAAGCTGATGCCAAATAACCATCTGTTGATCACCGTATTTTGACGCATCAGCAGCAAGAAAGCAAACAGTGGCAACAAGGCCATGAGGTAGTAATTCGAAAACGTGGCGAATGTAAATGGAAAGAGGACTGCCACGAAAAAGGCAAACATGATCGATCTACTGAGTTTTTTCACCAACACGTAAACTAAGCATATCCAAAGGATCATTTCGAGCACGTCGAAAATCAGGAAATCGAGTCCGTGGTAGCCGAACAGCGCCTGATAAATCAAGCCAAATCCATAATCCGACACAAAATGCGATGAGGCTTTTTCCAACAACGGAACTACCTGGAAATAATGGTATTCCATCAAAGGCAATACGCGGTTCGCCATTTCGTACATTTCCTGTGGAGCTTCTCCGTAAGGCACGTAAAATTGATGGATGGCAAAACCCGAAACTACCAGCAACGCAGCAATTTGGAAACTTCTATTAAGTGAAATGATGAACTTCCTTCTCCAAAAAGAAAAAGCAATTAACAACACCAAGCCCAGCAGGAATAAGAAATCGGGCGAAGCACTCATCTGAAATCGAATTTGTAAGAAGTACCTTAATTCGGTGATGATGAATGGAAAAATAGCTGTGAAAAATAAAGGTAACGTGTTCGATAACAGTTTTTTGCTTCCATCAAAAGTCCCGTTTACTTGAAGATACATCAACGATCCTGTGGAAACCAAAAGCATGAAAAGCTGAAGTCCGAATTCTGCTTGATCAGGGTAAATCCAGTTAAAATTCAACCAAACTAGTAACGACAAAAAGATCGAAACGTGCAGTGTTAGTGCTGGAAATGCCTGTTTCGTCAAGGATTTTTTAAAGATCCAAACAAGCAACTGTAAACTAAGTATCCAGCAAGCTGGGAAAAGAAATGCCTCATTCCAAAAAGTGGAGATGGTGAGTACAATTCCTGCTGCTGAAAGGCTTTTATTGTAAGCTTCAAGTTTTTGTGGCAATCGGAAAAACTGCAAACCTGAAAGCACTGTTGAAATCAATAAAACAATTATAAATCCAATCAGATATTGATAAAACGAGCCAAGTCGTGCCGGAATATCAATTCTTTTTAAGGTTGCCTCTCCAATCTGATTGAAATTGGTGTATTCCAACTGTGGATGCATTTCCGGAACCAGAAATAGGGCAACCAAAAGTGCGTGAAAGACAACCTGCCAGCCAAAACGTAACGGAAAAGCGCTCATGTTCATTGGTCTGCAAGCTAATCAAGCCGCAGTGATTTTTTTTATTTCTGTTTCGATACTTATCAAAAGCGGATGTTGATTCCTGCGCTACCGTTTCTCAACCAAATTATTTGCATAACGTTTTTAAAATAAGACGATTGGTAGCGAAGCGATGAATAAAATATGGCATCAAAGGCAAGCAAAAAGCTCCCCTGCAAAATCAAGCTCTTACCGAATCCTCGAAATTGCTCCGATCTTTTGACATCGGTTTCGTGCTTTCCTCGTTCATCCAAATAGAAGCCAGCTGCAATGTATGCGAGGTCAAGTCCTGAATTGAAGATAAGTGTACGTTCAAGCTTTTGGTATTTGTCTATTGCTTGAATGGCATCCGATGAAATTGTGGCCTTTTTCCCTTTCAAAAATCCACTCAATGCCAAGCCACCATTCACAATGTTCCACATTCCATTCATGGTGTGAAATTGCTTTTCTATACCAGTCGAATTTCTAGCTAATATTAAGCTGGACGTGATATTTAACGCCGACCAAGTTCCTAAAACTGCCATTGCACGTTTCTCGGTTTTGTTCCGCATGAAATCCATTTCCAAGGCTAAACTATCTCGATAAATGTTTGTAGTTGAGATCGCTATCTGCGCCTTTCCGCTAAAGCTGAGTGTCGCCCATATTGCGATCAAGGAAATGAAACGCATTAGGTCTTCTGCTTTTTCTTTTTGGCCGCAGGAAATAGTATGTTGTTCAGAATCAATCTATAACCAGGAGAGTTCGGATGTAAGGCAAGATCCGTTGGTGGATCGCCTACTTTGTGCTCGTAATCTTCTGGATCATGGCCTCCGTAAAATGTCCAGGTACCCTTTCCATATTCACCATGGATGTATCTGGCTTCTCCGGCGGCTTTGTTTTCGCCCATTACAAGTACATTGGTTTTGATGTTCTTTTTCACGAATGCAGTGGTTTGACCCATAAAACCTTTGATGATTTTTTCGTGGTTCTGACAAAGCATGGTTGGAACAGGATCCCATTTTGCGGAAAATTCAAATAGACCGAAATAATCTTCTTTTTCGGGAATTCGACGGCCTTGTGTGGCATCGATACTTGAGAATTCGTATTCGGTTGGGTTCTGACTTAAGATGAAATCTGTGAATGCAAAACAATGGTCGAAGTTGATTTTACTCTGCATGGATCTATCGGAAGGGTCGCCATCAAACATGGTTTCGCAGATATCCACGCCGTCAGCAGCTAGTGCAATGTCGTAGCTATCTGTTGCAGAGCACATCGCAAAAAGGAAACCTCCTCCAACTGTGAAATCGCGGATTTTCTTAGCCACTCCAAGTTTTAATTCTGAAACTTTATTGAATCCTAATCTTCTAGCTGTTGCTTCTGCCGATGCTTGTTGGTCTTGATACCACTTTTGATTTCTGTACGCGTTCCAGAAACGTCCATATTGCCCGGTAAAATCTTCGTGATGCAGGTGAAGCCAATCGTAGGTTGGAAGTTTATCGCCCATGATTTCTTCATCGTAGATTACATCGTACGGAATTTCTGCATAGGTAAGTACAAGCGTTACTGCATCGTCCCAAGGCGCTTTGTCTTTTGGTGAATACACTGCAACTTTAGGTGCTTTTTCAAGCTTCACGGCGTCCATATTTGCCTCAGGTTGTGCAACTTCTTCAAAGATCGCATTGGCTTGAGCATCAGCAATAATGGTATAACTCACTCCACGGATGACACATTCGTTTTCAATCTGTTTGATGTGTTTCATCATGAAGCTTCCACCTTTGTAATTGAGCAGCCAGTGGAGTTCTACTTCCTGTTGAAGTATCCAAAATGCAACTCCGTAAGCCTTCAGATGGTTCTGCTGCGTTTGGTCCATCTGAATGAGCATCGAAGCCGCGCGGATTTTCATCCCTGAAAGGCAAAAAATGAGGGCGAAAAGTATGAGCAGTTTTTTCATATCAATATTCAAAATTACCTAAACGCTGAAAATCACAATCGGTTGTATGGTAGATTCTTTTTAGAAAGGCATAGCATCCGAATCCCAAGGGTCTTGGGTGTTCATTTTTGAACCTCTGGTAATGGTGGATGGATTTTCGTCGAACGATTGGTTTGGTTGCATGCCTGCAGATGGATTCATAGCACCAGCTCCTTCCACGTAGGCAGTTGGCGACGGACTGCTAGAGCCTGTGTAACCTTGGTTTACGAATTTCGCCAAGTGAGCCACGTAATGAAGTGGAACTGCACCCAACGATCCGTTTCTGTGTTTTGCAATGTGGATTTCTGCGAGGCCGGCAGTTGGACGCCCATCTTCAGTTTCCGTAATTTGATAATATTCAGGACGATAGATGAACATTACCATGTCGGCATCTTGTTCAATCGCACCCGATTCACGTAAGTCGGAAAGCTGAGGCACTTTGGAACCACCGCGCTGTTCAACGTTACGACTTAGCTGAGAGAGTGCAATTACCGGGATGTCGAGTTCTTTAGCGATTCCTTTCAAAGATCTCGAAATCATTGAAATTTCTTGTTCACGGTTTCCGCCACCTTTTCCTTCGGAGCCAGCTGTCATAAGCTGCAAGTAGTCGATGATGATCATCGAAATTCCATGATTGGCTTTGAGTCGTCGTGCTTTTGCACGCAATTCGAAAATGGATAGGGCAGGCGTGTCGTCGATAAAAATCGGGGCTTCTGTAAGTTCACGAATTTTCGTGTCTAACTGATGCCATTCATGGTTTTCGAGCTTACCACGCTTTAACTTTTCGTTACTCAGTTCGGCTTCCCCAGAAATCAAACGCATCACCAATTGGATGCTCGACATTTCAAGCGAGAACAATGCCACAGGACGCTTGAAATCGACTGCCGCATTTCTAGCTAAAGCCAATACCAATGCGGTTTTTCCCATACCAGGACGAGCAGCGAGAATCACCAAATCCGAACGTTGCCAACCAGCAGTAAATCGATCGAGTTCGGTGAAGCCAGACGGCACTCCGCTCAATCCATCCGTTTGTAAACCAGCAAGTTCGATTTGTTTCTTAGCCTCAGTAACGAGGTCGCTCATTTGAGCAAAATTCTTCTTGATGTTTCCTTGTCCAACGGCGAAAAGCTCCTTCTCCGCCTCGTCGAGTAACAAAAGTGCATCTGTACTTTCTTCGTAAGCTTTAGAAATAATGTTCGAAGAAACTTTAATCAGTTCACGTTGAATCTGTTTCTGATTCAGAATTCGGGTGTGGTATTCAATATTGGCGGTAGATGCTACACGGTTCGTGAGAAAGGTAACGTATCCAGCACCGCCAGCTAGGTCAAGTTCTCCGCGGCGACGAAGTTCTTGCACAACTGTAAGGATATCAACTGGTTTCGAGTTGTTGAAAAGATAATGTACAACCTCGAAAATCTTCTGGTGTTCTTGTTTGTAAAAAGTATCGGGCTTCAAGGAATCAATCACATTCGAAAGTGCGTCCTTATCGAGCATCAATGCACCAAGTACCGCTTCTTCAACATCTACCGCTTGCGGTGGAAGCTTTCCTTGCACATATTCAGGCACCTGCCCAATGCCGGGAATCATTTGTCGTTTGCGTGTTGTAACCGTTCTGTTATCTGATTCTGCCATAAGTAAACAAATATACCGCGATTGGATGCGGGTGGGGCATTTGTTTAAAAATTGTAAACCTCTGATTAAGAATTGATCAACAAAAGGATTTCAATTCAAGGTGCCCGTTTTCGAGAACTGCATAAGTACACTTGGTAAACCAGTCGCCAAGATTGATGTAACGCACAGTGCTGGAAACTTGTAAATCAAGGGGAAGATGGCGATGACCAAAGATGAAATAGTTTAAATCAGGTTGCAATAACAACTGTTCTTTGGCATAGATAAGCAGCCATTCGTATTCTTCGCCTTTGTAACGATCTTTTTCGGCAGCAGTTGCCCGACTTTTTCTCGACCAATAATTCGCCATTCCGATTCCTAAATTTGGATGTAAACGCGCGAACAGCCATTGGCAAATGGGATTAGCAAAAACTTTCTTGATGAATTTGTATCCATGGTCGCCAGGCCCGAGTCCGTCGCCATGACCTAACATGATTTTCTTGCCTTGGTATTCAACTACAATAGGCTTTCTGTGGATGATTAATCCGCATTCTTTTTCAAGATAATCGAACATCCACATGTCGTGGTTGCCAGTGAAGATTTCGATCCGAACGCCACGATCGCGGAGGTGAGATAAAGTTCCAAGAAGTCTAGTGAAGCCTTTAGGAACTGCATGTTTGTATTCGAACCAAAAGTCGAAAATGTCGCCAACCAAATAAATGCACTCAGCATCGATTGAAGCTGCATTCAACCATTCCACGATCTTCTTTTCCCGAATGAGGCTTGATGCTTCATCGGGCGTTCCAAGGTGGAAGTCGCTTGCGAAATAGACTTTTTTCATTGCTTACAATCCAAGGTTGCGAATGGCACCCATCGGGTTGAATAATTTGATGTTGAGCGTGAAGCGGATGCGCTGTTCGAATAAGTTACTGCTATTCAACTTAAATACATCACCTAAATTCTTTGTGTAAACAAGAGGGAAGAATATTTCGAAATTGTTGGCAATCAAGGGTAAACTAATTCCTGCTTCAGCGGCGAAGTCAGTTTCGTTTGAAAGAATAATTTCTCCATCATTGTTTGTTTGAACGGTAGTTCCAAAGAAAGCCAGATTTGCAAAAACTTTAAACGGAATTTTGGACGGAAGCGATGTTTTTAAGTTTACAGCAGTCATGAATAAATCCGACTGCCCCAAAAACGTTGGAAGTGCAAATGCTCCATCGGTATTCGACATCTGTCTTGAAAAAACACCCGTATTTTCTTGCCGTCCCAAGAATATATTGTCGAACAGATAATCTTGATTTCCATTTTGGCCACTTAATCGAAAACGAGCATCAACCCCTTGTCCATAATCGTCTCGTTTAAACAAGAATGCACCACCAAAAACTCTCAGATTCAGGCCTTTCTTCTTCTTTTGATAGGAAATGAAACGTTCGTATGTAACCTGACTCTTTACAAATGTGTTTGTTTGCTGAATTTCAGTGTTCATTGTCCATGGTTTCAATACATGGTTGTTTGTAAGGATGAAATTGAGCACATTGTAATTCTTGATAAATGTGCCTAGCCCAGTATAGAATGCTCTTTCAACATGAATATATCTGTAGTTCAGTTCTTTGACAAGCGTTTTGCGAATGTGGTTTTTGTCTTTGAATCTTATTTTAATACTTCCAGTAAATCGCGTAAAATTGGGTGCTAGTAACAATGCATATCTTTCGGCAGTGGTCCCTAAAGTGATTGTTTGAACAACACCTTTCACAGGTCTGATTTGGTATGAAGCCATTGCAGAACCTGCCAATTCTTGGTTTTTAGTTCCAAACATCGGCACGGCGAAATATTCGAATCTTCGACGGAAGATGCCAAAATTCGAAACGCCCAAACCGATCATGTAGCCATTGTATGCATTGAAACCCATCGCAGGAAGCAAATAAATGTTTCTGATACCAGGGCGTTCTAATCCAGTGAGAAGACCAATTCTTGGCGCACCTTTTCTAAAGATGCCGTGCATTTTTCTTTGGTCGTTTTTCGGATTTATATCCAACACTTCACCTGTTCCGTTTACTGAAATGAAATCGGTTTTCTTGGTTAAATCGGCAGGAATCTCTAGGCGTTGCTTTTTGTTACTTCCTTTAAACCAGTAGGTTTTCAAGTTAGCATCTTGTTTAATCGATATGGCTATTGGACTGTCGATTTCCCCGCGGTTTTTAACGGTTACACGATAGCCAGAGTCAGTTTTTTTAGCAGCACCAATCGCATAATCCACGCGCTTTCGGGATTCAATTAAACCATCAAAAAACCAATCTAATTTCTCACCAGTAAAACCTTCCACGTGCTCTCTAAAATCTTCAGGATAAGGATGTTTGAACTTCCATTTTTCGAAATAAGCCAACATCATTGCATCAAACTTTTCTTGTCCGAGATATGCTGCCAAATAATTGTAAGTCACTGCGGTTTTCATGTAGATCATCGTTCCATAATTAATGGACGTATAATCGTGTGAATGAAGATTAAGCGGCTGATCTATAGCATTTCTAGCACACAATAAATATGGAATTGTTTGCAAATAATACATGTTGAACTTGTCAAAACCAAGCGCTTTCATAAATCCATCAGGAAGCATTGTTGCCATCAAGCTGTGGTTGGGATATTTCTCCCGCATGTAACGGTTTTCGTAATATGAGTTGGTACCTTCATCCATCCAAGGATGATCGCGTTCGTTTGATGCAAGGATGCCATAAAACCAATTGTGACCAACTTCGTGGGCGATTACTTCATCTAATTGTGTGGTATCTGAAGTAGGGGAGATAATGGTAATGGTTGGATATTCCATTCCACCGCCTGCGCTGAGTGCACCATCTAACGCTTTGCAAACTTTATAAGGATAATCACCCACCCAACGAGAATAATATTTCACGGCATCGTTAACATAGGAAACTCCATTTGCCCAAGCTTTTGCATTTTTCGGGGTGAAATAAATCTCTGTATCGATAGTTCTTCCTGATCTTTCGAGCGTCACGCTGCCACGTTTGATCTTGTATTCTTTGTCGGTGAACCAAGCGAAATCATGCACATTGTCGAGCTTGTAAACAACGGTTTTCATTTTGGAAGCTGATCGAAGTGTGTCTTTAGAAACTACCATTCCTGCTTTCATCCAACTTTCGGTTTGCTCAATGTTGGCTTCGATTCGAGCTTGTTCTTCGGGATTTGAAACCAGCTCTCCACTAGATGCCACCACATAATTTTCGGGAAGCGTGATGCTTACTTCAAAGTTTCCAAACTCAGAATAAAATTCACCTTGGTTTAAATAAGGCATTGGATGCCAGCCTTTTCGATCGAAAACTGCCGGCTTTGGATACCATTGGCACAATTGATATTGTTGCTGATAATGACCTAATCTTGAAAAAGCAGAGGAAGGAATTTTTACCCGAAACGGTGTAGTAATCGTAATGGCTTCGCCCGGATTAAGTGGCTTATTCAAAGTGATTTTGCAAATATCTTGATGATCTGGATGGTATTCCATTTTTACCGATTGACCATCTACTTTAAAATCTAAGCTATCAATATATCCACGCGATTTTTCGCTAGCATACTGGAATTTCGTGCTGCCCGATAAAAGTTCAGCTTTAGCAAATTCGGTTTCATTGTTTTTGTATGCATTGGGCCACAAATGAAACCAGATAATCTTTAGTGTACTGTCGGAATTGTTGGTGTAATTAACGGCTTGTTCGGCCAATAACATGTGTCGAACATCATCTAATTGCACACGAATCGAGTAATCTACTTTCTGTTGGAAGTACTTCTGAGATGTAGCGGTTTGACTAACAAGCAGCGCAAAAACAGCTGCCAAAGAGGTAGAGATTCTTTTCATAAGTTCACGATTTGGCATCAGAGTTCAACGCCAACGATTATGTTACACTGATGTTTATTTTTTCAAGAATTCGGTTACAGCTTCTTCCAGCTGTTGTCCTCGGAGGCCTTTAGCCACAATTTTTCCTTCTCGATCAACTAATACTGTGAATGGAATGCCTTGAAATCCATATTGTTTCACTACTGAAGAGCTCCAATAGCCCAAATCGCTCACATGTGATGGCCACGTTAATCCATCTTTTTCGATAGCCTTGATCCAAGCATTTTTGTCTTTGTCTAAAGAAACTGAATAGATGTCGAAGCCTTGGTCTTTCTTGGCTTGATACAACTTCACTACGTTCGGATTTTCAGCTCTACATGGTCCGCACCAAGAAGCCCAGAAATCGATGAGCACCACTTTACCGCGGAGCGAAGACAACGGAATGTTTTTCCCATCTGGTGTTGGAAGATTAATTTCAGGTGCCAATGCTCCAACTGCTGTGGCTTTCATTTGTTCAACGCGATTGATGAAGCTTCTTGCAAAACCTGATTCAGGATAGTTTTTTTGCAGGCTGTTGGCCAATTTTTCGTAAGATGCAAAATCTTGATCCGGATCGAGCAATTCGGCCGCTGTAATTGTGGCAATCTTATCAGGATTGTTTTGAATGATTTGGCGAGCCTTTTCTAGCTGCATGCCTACAAATTCATTGAAGCCCTTTTCCATCGAGATTTGTAGTTGACCTCTTTCAGCCGGAGGCGCATTGTTGATCGCTTTCATCAACGAATCACGGTGGTTATTAATGCCTAAACGAATCGCTTTGATTTCAAGTGTAAGCTTGCTTTCGTCGCTGCCTTCGAGCTTGTATTCTTGCTGAAGCAAAACGCCATCGTTGATGTATTTGATGGATTCTTTTGGATCGAGCACTAAGAATACAGTGTTATTAGCACTCACTTTCAGGCGATAAAAGTCTTTTACTTTAACTTGAGCTTTAAAACTAAAATTGCCCTTTTCATCGGTTTGAACAGAATCAATGGAAGCAATGTCATTTCCTTGTATCTGCTCCAAGAATAACCAAGTTTTGGTATGCTTTGAAACGGTTCCAGATAGCTGAGGATTTTTTGCAGTATCGGATCCGCAGGCAGTTAAGCCAGCCGTAAACACGAGCAAGGCAAGGGAGATAGACTTTATTGTAGCGAGGGTTTTCATGCTTTATCGAGAACTTCTTTTAACAATTGACTAGATGATTTTGGATCGGCTTTTCCTTTGGAGATTTTCATGACTTCTCCCATGAATAATCCAATAAGTCCGGTTTTTCCAGCTTTGTATTCTTCTACTTTTCCTGGATATTTTGCAAGGGCTTCGTCGATCCAAACGCGCAATTCATTTGAATCGTTTGCTTGAATCCAATTATTGGCTGTGGCGATTTGGATTCCGCTTTGATCTGGATTTTTTAAGAGTTCAGGGAAAACTCTTTGGCTCGCGATGGAGAAATTAAGCTGTCCAGCATCAATCAAGCTGATTAATTCGGCCAGTGCTGCAGGTTTTAATGGGAAACTCTCGATTTCTAAACCGTTTTCGTTCAACCACGATTTTACTGGTCCGTTGATCCAGTTGGCTGCGGCTTTATAATTAGGAGTAAGGCTGCTTAACTCGTTGAAATACAAGGCGATTTGCTTGTTCTCAGTAAGAATTCCAGCATCGTACTCTGAGAGTTGGAAGTCTTGCGTGAATCTCTTGTGGAGCTCGTTTGGAAGCGCCGGCATTTCGCTCCGGATTTTCTCGATGTAGGATTCTTCAACAATCACCGGACAAATGTCTGGTTCTGGAAAGTATCTATAATCGTTGGCTTTTTCTTTACTTCTGAGCGTGAAAGTGGTGCCATTTACGGCATCGAAACTGCGGGTTTCTTGATCAATTCTTACGCCTGCTTCACTGAGCTTTATTTGGCGTTGAATCTCGTGATCGATCGCTCGCATTACATTGCGAATCGAATTCATGTTTTTCACTTCGACCTTTGTACCGAGTTCTTTTTCACCTTTCAAACGAACAGAAATGTTAGCATCACAACGCATGCTTCCTTCTTCAAGGTTTCCATCACAAATGTCGAGATAGCGAACTAGCTTCCTCACTTCTGTTAGGTATGCGCCTGCTTCTTCGGCAGATGTAAGTTCTGGTTCCGACACCATTTCCAACAATGGAACACCAGCTCGGTTTAAGTCGATCAGGGAATCATAAGGATCTTGGTCGTGCATGCTTTTTCCAGCATCTTCTTCCAAGTGAATTCTTGTGATATTAATGTCTTTGTCGACAGATGCCGTTTTTATATGGATGCTTCCTCCTGTGCAGATAGGTGTTTTGTCTTGTGTAATTTGGTATCCTTTCGGAAGATCGGCGTAGAAATAATTTTTCCTGGCAAATTGATTTTCACGGGTAATTGAACATCCGCAGGCCAAACCGAGCTTTACTGCAAATTCGATCGAGCGTTTATTCACCTTTGGTAAAGTGCCAGGATGACCAAGCGTAATTACACTAATATTTGAGTTTGGATGGGAACCGAAAGTTGCAGGATCGGCTGCGTATGCTTTACTTTTAGTTAACAGCTGTATGTGCACTTCCAGACCGATAACTGCTTCGTATTGATTTTGATTCATGCGATGAGCGGAATTTTATCCGGCTTCAAATATAGACCAATTTTGAGCGCTGCATTGGTTTTTCGGCCTCATGTTGGGATAAAAATAATTCACTGTATTGGTGGATAAACCTGTTAACAAGCTATTTTATCTATCTAATAATCAAGCAACTCTATTTGATAACTTTCATGTAATAAATAGTTTAAATAAGGCGCAACAATGCTAATGGTCACTCGTTTATCTGAAGTAAGCACAAAACGCTACACAGCACAAAAACTTAAACAATGAAATCGTTTGTAACGAAAATGAGTTCGATGGGAAAGCGACTCATTTTCACACTTCGATACGTTAGATTATTTTTCTAAAGTTCGAAGTGCCGAAACAAAAAACACGCTGAAAACGAAGCGGCCTGATCAGGGGGTATGATCAGGCCGCTTTTGCGTTTTAAAAGTTTTATTTTATCGTAATACCAGTTTTCGGAGCGCTTGTTTTTTGCCATTGTCGAGTTTGATATAATAAACTCCACGAGGCAAATGTTCCACTTCAAGATCGATTTTGGTACTTTGTAAGGTTTTCTTTAAAACCACCGTACCCAGCATATTGAGCAACTCAAGCTTTGCACCGTGCATTGGTTCTGAAAGCTGCAAATTCACAATTCCGTCTGAAGCTGGATTAGGAAACACACTGAATTCAGGAATACTGCTTTGTTGAATACTATTTGCTCCAGTTGTAACGGCGAAATTATCTACATCCAACCAAAAATCTGAAGAATTTCCACGAACGCCTTTTAGCTTAAGTTGAATGTTTTGTCCGGCAAATGCACTTAAATCAACCGATCTGCTTGCAAAATCCAACGCAGAAACATGGTTTGATGAATTGATGGTGAAGATAGGCAAACCGAAATTTGTACTTCCTTCTGCTGCCGCAAAAACTTCTACTTTGTCGGTGTTTATTGTATACCCGTTAAAGGCAGTTCCTGCGATGTAAGCAACAAATCGATAATCGAAAGTGAAATTAGTGCCTTGAACAATTGGACCAAATGCTGGTGTAATTGTGGAATCTGCCGATTTAAATGGTGAAAACTGAATGCACAAAGCTTTTGAATTTGATGTGCCATGTGTAGAATACACTCTCATTCCTCCGCCAAAATCAGTGGGAATGGAGCCAGTTCCGGTATAACTTTCAAAATTGTCGCTCCATAAATTAGCTTGTGCAATGAGCGATTTCAGCGGAAGGAGCAGTGAAGTAATAAGTGCAAAATGTATAAATCGTTTCATGCGATTTCGTTTTTAATGACCTTCCAAAGATCAGACCATTATTGCAATTTTGAAAAATAGATCAAACAACGTTATCGACAAATCATTGTTGTTTACTTAACGATAAACGAATTATGTTGCATTACTGTTAACTGATTGAGTGGGAATCGACGATTTCGGCAATCGATATTTTAAAATTAAATTGAATTTTAAATTAGAAAGGCAAAAGGGACTTCGTTTTATATCTTTCGGCAAAAATTTAAACATGACACCATTTCTCCAATACCTTGTTGATAAGGAACTTCCAGGATATGCATTGCTAAAAAATGCCGCTACACAGTTTGTGCCCGGAAAAGGATATCAAATTGCAAGTTTCGATGAGGCTCATTGGGCTTTAAGTTTGGAGGAATTACAGGCGAAAATTCCAAAACCGGTTCTTCAAAACACACGTGAAGCAAAAGAATATGCAGGCTACAGATTTTCGCCAGAAGAATTAAAGGAGGAAGATTTTCATTTCGATACAACACCTTCTGCTTTGCTCAACGAAGCTGGCGATTCTATCGTTTTTGGAGCGTCTTATACCATTTTGTGGGTGGCAGAACCCTCCGAAGATTGGATGCGTGAAACCGTTGTTAAATTGATGAACCAGCGCACCCAAGAAAAGATCACAGGTGATGACATTTTGGCGGTTTGGGAAGCAACCATCGACCGTGTTTTTTTCAGATCAACAGGGGATGATATAGAATCATTGGTCATGATTTTTGATGATTTGATTCAAACTGCCATCGATGCGATCAACGAATTACCAAATGCACCAGACCAATCGGATTGGGAAGTGTTAGGTGATGTTGATTTTTCGAATGATGATGAAGCATAAAGCTTTTTTGGAACTAAAGGAAATTCTCGAAGAAAAAGCGGATCTGTACAATCGGCTAACATTTATCGAAGATGATCCGATCAGTATACCGCACCTGTTTTCGAAAAAGGAAGACATCGAAATATCGGGCTTGCTCACTGCAATCATTTCTTGGGGACAAAGAAAAACGTTGATCAGAAATGCTCGAGAAATGATGACGCGAATGGATGATGCGCCGCATGATTTCGTGCTGCACCATTCGGAAACCGATTTACGACGATTTCAGCATTTTGTGCACCGCACTTTTAATGGAAACGACTGTCAGTTTTTTATCCGCCGTTTAGGCGAAGTGTATAAAAAACAAGAAAGCATTGAACATTTATTTGCCCGCAAAAGCGGAAGTGTTTTCGATGGAATTGTGCATTTTCGTCAAGTCATGTTCGATTCGGAGGTTCCGCCAGGCACCTCAAAGCATTTGGCAGATCCATCGGCTGGTTCAGCTGCGAAGCGAATCAATATGTACCTGCGGTGGATGGTGAGAAACGACGCACGAAAAATCGACTTCGGAATTTGGAAGTCGATCCCCATGGCGGATCTCATGATTCCTTTGGACGTGCATTCTGGCGGCGTTGCTAGGAAACTCGGAATCCTGCAAAGAAAGCAGGACGATTGGAGAGCTGTTGAAGAACTTACAGGTTTTCTGCGCCAATTGGATGCAGCGGATCCTGTGCGGTTCGACTATGCACTTTTCGGGATGGGGGTGAACGAAAAACTCAGTCGTTGATTAACGCATCACGGTGAGCTTCGAAACCAAGCTGTACTTTTTGCCTTTTAAAACGGCGTAGTACTTTCCGTCGGGGAGATTTTTTAGGTCAACTCGTACCTGCTCATTTTTCCGAACTCTTCCCAAAGAATATTCGAAAACCTGCTGGCCTTCAATATCTTGCACCTGAAACAGAAGTTTCTTTTCCTTCCGGGGAAGTTGGAGCTTGATATCGGCTTCGAGCTTGTTGTCGTGTGGAAAAACGATGTAGTGTTCCATTTCCTCGAGTTCGAGCGGTTTTCTGGAATCAACAACTACGATTTCTACAGTTTTCTTGATCGTTTCCTCCTCGTTGCTGGCTAAAAGAGTTACTTGATAGGTTCCTGCCTTGTTGAATTTGTGCTTGACATGTTGGAAACCACTCGTGGATTTTCCGTCGCCAAATTTCCAAACAAAATCTGTAGCCCAGCCGGTTCGGGCCGAAAACTCAACTTCTTGTTCATTGTTCAGATCAACGTGAATACGCGATGCTTTGATTTCGAGGTCGATGTTCTTCTTGGTTTTAACGTTTCCAGAAGTTTTGTAATCGGCCGACAATTCGCTCAATAGATCGTAGCCCGGAGCCGTTTGTCCGAAGGCAATGGGATCGCCAGCAAAAGTTTCAGTTTGAGCTTCTGCTGTTTGGGTGAGCGACAGCACAACAAAAAGTGCTGTAAATAGTGGATGTATAGATGCTTTCATTTTTGAACATGATGATGCTCAGCAAACCTACTCCGGGTGATTTTTTTGGAAACCCCAACAACGACGGGGAACTCAGCCATGTAAGGAAATTATGGCAAGTATTGAATAGTTGAACTCTGATGAATGCTTAATGTTTTGATAATGAGCATTTAGCGCCCTTGTAATAATTGTGCAATCGAAATTACATTGATTTAGAGAGAATTATAAATTGGTGTAACCCTTGAAGGTTACATTAAAATGCATTAGAATAAAAAATAGGCTTGTTATAGGCATCAATAAAAAATCGCAGGCCATCCGAAAATAACCTGCGATTAAACTGAAACGAAAGGGGAAAATTAGCTGAGGATATTCTTAGCAATCACCAGTTTTTGAATTTCTGATGTTCCTTCGCCAATTGTGCACAATTTTGAATCTCTATAAAACTTTTCAACTGGGAAATCTTTCGTGTAGCCGTAACCGCCATGAATCTGTACAGCTTCTGTTGAAGCATACACGCACATTTCGGAAGCATACAGTTTCGCCATGGCCGACTCGGTGGTAACTTTTTCGCCACGGTTTTTTAGATCGGCAGCGCGCATGGTAAGTAATTCGGCAGCTTCGTATTTGGTGCTCATGTCGGCTAGTTTGAAACTGATTCCTTGGAAATTAGAAATCGGCTGACCGAATTGCTGGCGTTCTTTGGAGTAGCGCACAGATGCCTCGATGGCGCCTTTACCAATTCCTAACGACAGCGCAGCGATAGAAATTCTACCACCATCGAGCACTTTCATTGCTTGAATGAAACCGTCGCCCACTTTGCCTAATACTTGGCTTTTGTGAACGCGACAATTGTCAAATATGAGTTCGGCGGTTTCTGAGGCACGCATACCCAACTTATTTTCTTTTTTACCTGCCGAAAAACCTGGCGTTCCGCGTTCGATAACGAAAGCAGTAATTCCACGTGAATCTAGTAGTTCGCCTGTACGTGCAAGTACAACAGCTACATCTCCACTAATTCCGTGAGTGATCCAGTTTTTTGTACCATTTAATATGTAGTGGTCGCCATCTTCTTGTGCAACGCATTTCATACGCATTGCGTCAGAACCGGTGTTGGCTTCGGTAAGTCCCCAAGCGCCAATCCATTCTGCAGTGGCAAGTTTTGGAAGATACTTTTGCTTTTGTTCTTCGTTTCCGAATGCCATGATGTGACCTGTACAAAGCGAATTGTGCGCGGCCATCGACAATGCAATGGAGCCACAAATTTTACCAAGTTCGGTAATGGCAGTAACATATTCGAAGTAACCAAAGCCTGATCCGCCGTATTGTTGAGGAACGAGTACGCCCATCAATCCGAGTTCTCCAAGTTTTGTGAATACTTCTCTAGGGAAATACTGACTTTCGTCCCATTCCATCATTTTCGGGCGAATGTGTTTGTCGCCGAAGTCCCGGATCATTTCGCGGATCATCCGCTGATTTTCATTTTCGCTAAATTCCATAGTGTTCTATCAGAAATCGGCGCAAAGGTAGTTGATCGGATGCCTTGAAAAAGCAAATCAATACTAAAAAAAATGTTAAATAATCAAAGTGTTAATCCGACAATTACATTTTTGTGAATTGGATACCTAGAAATGAGGTCGTTTTTTGCGGCTAATTCAAATTCCTCAAATTCGAATCCTGGTGCAACGGTGCATCCGCAAAGCGCAAAACCACCTGGCTCATTAACACGAGAAGCGAACCAAACTCCAGCAGGAATTACAGTTGAATGCGTTTGACCCAATTCTGGACTTGCACCCAATTCGACCGTTTTCAGATTTCCAGCCTCATCAATTGAGTAGATGGTGATGCCAGTTCCTGCGTAAAAATGCCACGCTTCGGCTGCACCAATGCGATGAAATGCCGAAAATGATTGATCGTCGAGGAGGAAATAGATAGCAGTTGATGCAGCATATTCTTTCAGTTCACCTTTGAGATTGAATGCTTTCACTTTTCGATCATCTCGAAATGTTTCGGTAAACCATCCACCTTCTGGATGTGCTGTCATGTGAAGCTTCTCTATCCAATATTGAGCGGAATTCGATGGCATCATTGGTGAATCCATTTCAAGGTTTGATTTGTTTCGGAATTCGCGATACGGATGAGGTATAAACCCTTCATGTTGGGCACTCGGCTCAGTTTCCCCGGTAGGGAAATATTCTCGGTTGATAAAAGACGACCACTTAAATCGAGCACAGAAACCTCTGCGTTAGTTGAAGAATTTGCTGAAATGTAAATTTCGTTTTGCCCAGGATTTGGATACAATTTGAAACTCTCTTTCGTTTGATTTTCGATCAGTGTAGGAAAGATTCCGTTGAAAAAAGTGATGCCTCCAGCATAATTTCCGATTACAGCTTCTGGATTGCCATCATCGTTTAAGTCGGCAAGCGTGATGGACGTTCTTTCACCAAAGCGGTTCCCGAGAAAAGTGCTGTCGAGCAATTCGAATTGGCCGTCGAGGTTGTTGTCGATGTTGCCGTAAAGTTCGAAGAAACCGTTTTGACTGCCACTTATTAAGTATGTTACGCCGCTTTTTCTGAACATGAAAGGTGTACTGAAACCGTTTGGCTCTCCAGTGAGGGCTGTATTTACATCACCAAATTCTTCAGTTTGCAGCTCAAGTACGGGCGAATTTCCAGTGCTTGTGTTTTTGTAATAGGAGATTTTTCCGTTTCTATTGCCTACCAGCAGGTCGATTCTGCCGTTTTGATCAACATCGAAGAGGCAAGGAGTAGCGAAAGTTCCAACGTCAATATCCTCGAATGCTGGTGTGATAAAAACCATATTTGCGGGATTGCCGGGAAGTGCGGTGTTTTCGAAATGATACATTCTACCATCGGATGCACCAAGGAGCAAGTCTTGATCGCCATCGTTGTCTTGATCGCCAGCAGTAGGGTGGAAGTTCACCGAAATTCCAGCGAGATTACCAGCTGTAGCATAATTGCGGTTTTTAAGCTGAAAGCGAATTTCGGTTTCGTCGGAGATATTCTCGAGCAACGCAACTTGCGGTTTATAGTCGCCCGTTGGGAGAAAGTAGCCATAATTCCCTACAAGCAGATCTTTTTTACCATCAAGATTGTGATCGAAAAAATAAGGTATTGCACCTTCACCAAAATCGAGCGTTGAAGAAGAGAAAAGCGTATTGCTTTGATAGTTAAATTCGGGTGAATTGTCGGCTCCGTTGTTCTTATAATATAGGAAACTTCGATAGTTCTCCGAGCCAGTTTCTGAATTAGGAGCTACAACTAAATCGCGCTTTCCGTCTTGGTCGACGTCGATGTAGAAGCCAGCTGGAAAAATGGCGAGATTCACAAAAGTGGTGTTGTCGGGATAATTTGGTGTTTGGCTGGTAATCAAGGCATTTGAGGAAGTTCCTCCATTGATTAATTTGGTTAGCGTCCGATAAGCTATATCGCCCAACATCAGATCGTAATCGTTGTCGCCATCGCTATCGAAAACTGTTAGTGCAGATCCTGCATGCCGAATTTGACCGAAGCGGCCTCCACCAAAACCGTCGCAAGTATCATTAAGCACAACTTCGTTGGTGGAAAAGCTCTCGGTGAAACGGCCCCAATTGTCGGTTTCGAGTTTCAAGACCAAAGAATCGCAACGATTGAAATTTTCTTGCGCATAGTTTCTGTGGTATTCTACGCAAGACCCTAAGATGTTGAAAACAAGCAAGTCAAGATCTCCATCGCTATCTAAATCCTCGAAAGCAGGCACGTCAACTGGAATTGTGAAAATATCGATTGGGTTATTGTTGACGGAGGTTTTCAATTGCTCCATGTAGAGGCTGAATTGCGGACCGGTTCCATTAAATCCTTCGTTTTTGAAAACGCGAATACCACTATTGAAGAATGCGAAAATGTCTTCACGTCCGTCGCAATTAAAATCTTTCATTAACATAAAATGCTGAACATCAGGAAAATTTGGTTCAGCTTCGATGTTTTGAATCCAAGATGGATTTCCAGGCGTGCCATTGAATTGCAAAAGAGTGACTCTGTCGCCGCTTCGGTCGAAAATAACGAGGTCTTTTTGATTGTCGTTATTCACATCGCAAGTTCCGATTTGGCAAAAATTGAAGCCGCCAGTCCAAGGATAGGGAAGGAGCAAACTGTCTTCATTAAAAACCTGAATTCCGGCGTTGCGTTGTAAGGCTAGCGTAGTTTGTTGTGAATAAAGGATGTTGCCAAAAATGTTAATAAGCAGACTAACAAGCAGAAGGAATTTTTTCATTCAGAAAATGCGTATGTGCAAAAATGCCATTTTTTATTCATTTACCGAGGGTGAATTTTCGTTTGATGTTCTATATTTGCCGCTCGATTTTAAGAAATTTTAACGAATTCAGATGCAAAACAAAGGTGCCATTAGCTTTTTCGCGATTCTACTTAGCCTTGTATGCCTGTATGAGCTATCCTTCACTTATGTTTCAGGCAAAGTGGAAAAAGATGCTTGGGCTTACGCGGGAGGTGATTCAGCAAAGGCGAGAACTTACCTCGATTCTATTGCGAGTGAGGTAGTTTACTTAGGTAAAACTTATTCAGAAGTTAAAGAAAAGGAGATCAATCTAGGTCTTGACCTCAAAGGAGGGATGAATGTGATGTTGGAAGTTTCTGTGGCGGATGTAGTCCGCACCATGGCAAACAACAGTCAAGATCCAACCTTCATGAAGTCGATCGAGCAAGCGCAAGCAGAACAACGCAAAAACGGCGGCGACTTCGTGACGCTTTTCGCGAATGCTGCCAAGCAAATTGATCCAAATGTGAAATTCTCTTCACCGGGATTCTTTGGTAACAAAGACATGCAGGCGAAAGTGAACTCAAAAATGACCAACGATGAAGTGCTTCAAGTTGTTCGTGATCAGGCAAAATCATCTATCGATAATGCTTATTTGGTATTGCGTAATCGTATCGACAAGTTCGGTGTAACGCAGCCAAATATTCAACGTTTAGAAGGTTCTGACCGAATTTTGGTTGAGCTTCCTGGTGTTAAAGAGCCTAATCGTGTTCGTAAACTTTTACAAGGTGCGGCAAAACTTGAGTTCTGGGAAACATTCGAAAACGGAAACGAAATTTGGGCATCACTTGAGAAAGTGAATGTGAAACTTCGCGAGTTAAACGGAATTGCAGTAGTTGATACCACAAAAGCAGCGGTTGACACTTCAGCAGCAGGAATTGCAGCTAAAGCAGCATTAGATTCTACAAATGCAGCAAAAGATTCGGCGGCTTCATTGGCTGATAAATTAGCAGCGAAGAAAGATACAGGAGTTACAGATTCAACATCAGCGCAAAAAGCAGATCGTGAGAAGTTTATCCGTGAGAATCCGCTTTACGCAGTTTTAAATCAAAATGTATATCAGGAAACTCCTGAAGGTCCTTATTTGTATAAGCCAGGTGCTGCAGTTGCTATTGCATTGCCAAAAGATACATCTAAGGTAAATGCCATCTTTAACAAACCTGAAGTGAAGTCGGTTATGCCATCTGATCTTCGTTTGTTGTGGGGTGTGAAGTCGAAAAAAGACAAATCTCCATTCCTTGAGTTGTTTGCTATTAAAGTACCGCGCGACGGCAAACCAAAGTTAACTGGAGATCACATTGTAGATGCACGTATGGCTTATGGGCAATTGAACAACCGTCCAGAAGTTTCTATGACTATGGATGGCGAAGGTGCTCGTCTATGGAAGCGTTTAACAGGTGAGAATGTGAAGAAAGCCATTGCAATTTCATTGGATGATTTCGTGTATTCGGCTCCAAATGTTCAGCAGGAAATTGCTGGCGGTGTTTCTCAAATTACAGGTGATTTCACCATTGAAGAGGCGGAAGACTTGTCGAACATCTTGAATTCAGGTAAAATGGATGCACCTGCACGTATCGTTCAAGAGGCGATTGTAGGTCCATCACTTGGTCAAGCTGCTATCAACGCAGGATTGCTTTCATCATTGGTAGGTATTCTGTTGGTTTTCTTGTTCATGGGCTTCTACTACAGTGGTGGTGGAGTTGTAGCCGATGTGGCTTTGATTGCCAACTTGTTCTTCTTGATGGGTGTTATGGCATCGCTTGGTGCAGTACTTACACTTCCTGGTATTGCTGGTATCGTGTTAACGATTGGTATGTCGGTGGATGCGAACGTACTTATCTATGAAAGGATACGTGAGGAATTAGCCGCAGGTAAAGGATATAAGTTAGCCATATCGGATGGTTACAAAAACGCTTATTCAGCGATTATCGACTCGAACGTTACTACCTTGTTAACTGGTGTTGTATTGTATGTATTTGGCTCTGGACCAATCCAAGGCTTTGCGACTACATTAATCATTGGTATTTTGACGTCATTGTTTTCAGCGATTTTCATCACCCGTTTGATTTTCGAATTCTTTAACGGTAGAAACAAGCAATTGAAGTTCTCGATTCCGATGACTGCTAACATTTTAAAGGATTCGAATTTCGACTTCATCAATCAGCGCCGTCGCTTCTACATTGTTTCGGCGATTGTTATTGTGGTTGGTTTAGGTTCAATGATTTTCAAAGGATTTGGTTATGGTGTAGATTTCGAAGGAGGTCGTTCTTATGTATTGAAGTTTGATAAAACGGTTTCATCTGAAACTGCAAAAGCCAATCTTTATGCTGCATTGAAGCAGACACCAGATGTAAAAGTTTATGGAGCATCAAACCAGCTTCAAGTAACTACCGACTTCATGGTTGATGATAAGTCGTTGGGTGCAGATTCGATTGTAGAAGCGAAAGTTGTTTCTGAATTAACGAAACTTACCGGAAAGGCGCCAGAAATTGTATCGTCTGATAAAGTGGAAGCCACAGTGGCAAAAGATATAAAGGATTCGGCGATACTTTCGATTGTTTTCTCCTTGTTGATTTTGTTTGCATACTTACAGATTCGTTTCCGCAGATGGCAGTATGGTGTTGGAGCAATTGCAGCACTTGCATATGTTGTAATCTTTATTCTTGCGGTATTCTCGATCTTTAACGGAATTCTTCCTTTCTCATTGGATATTGATCAAGCATTCATTGCAGCGATTTTAACTGTTGTAGGTTATTCAATTAACGATACCGTTGTAATTTTCGACCGTATTCGTGAGTACTTAGGTCAGCATGGTAGCAAGAAAGAAGACATGGCAACAGTGATCAACAATGCCTTGAATAGTACGTTAAGTAGAACAGTAGTTACAGGTTTAACAACGATGGGCGTGTTGATTATTCTCTTCTTCTTTGGAGGTGAGGTTATTCGTGGATTCTCTTTCGCTATGTTGTTAGGAGTAATTGTTGGTACTTATACATCACTCTTTGTTGCATCGCCGGTGGTTGTGGATTTGTTCCGAAGAACCAACCGCTTGAATGCTGAAAAAGAGTCAAATGAGAATAAATAATGATTAACTGATTTATTCAGTTGATTTGAATAATTTTGCAGCAGGTTCCAAACGGAGCCTGCTGTTTTTTTATGACCACACCTGTATTGTTATTTTTCGAAGTTGGAGGAGGAGAAATCCTATTGATCATGGTGGTTGTGCTGATGTTCTTTGGATCTAAGAATATTCCTCAAATTGCGCGAGGATTAGGAAAGGGCCTGAGAGAAATCAAAGATGCATCGAACAGCATTAAGCAGGAAATCGTAAGAGAGGCAGAAAAAATCAAGGATGAAACCGGAGTCTCAAAAGAAATTCAGGACATCAAAACCGATATCAATAAAACTTTAGATCAATGACAGCAATCATTTTAGGGGCATTTGGCCCAACGGAGTTTATATTAATTGCTGCTGTGGTGGTGATTATGTTTGGTGGCAAAAAGATTCCATCCTTAATGAAAGGTATTGGCCAAGGCATCAAAGAATTTAAAGATGCAAAAGATGGTAAGGTTGATACGAAATCTACACCTGAGTCTATTTCCGAGAAATCTTAAAAGGATCTCTTTCCTTTTTTCGAGCGCCTGGTTCGTATGCTTTAACTTGGGCAATGTTTCTGATGGCAACACTTGCGACGGTGCATCCAAAAATTGCAGGCATATAAGACATAGTACCGATTAAACTTTTCTTTGGGTTTCCTTCGGGGGCTTCAATGATTCGGTTAGGGTCTGCATATTCCTTACTAAAAACTACGTCAACACCAGTTTTTATCCCCATTCTTACCAAACGTTTCCTCACATATTTCGCAAGATTGCAGTGTTTGGTTTCAGAGATATCTGTTACCATCAATCCAGTTGGATCCACCTTTCCTCCAGCGCCCATTGAACTCACAACAGGAAGTCCTAATCGTTTGCAATGGTAAATTAAATTAACCTTGGGGGTTAGCGTATCAATGCAATCTAAAACGTAGTCGTATTTATAGCGTTCTAGTACTTCAGGAATGAACTGTTCTTTAAGGTACCGATCAATCACATGCAACTTTAAGTCAGGGTTGATGTCGAGAAGCCGTTGTGCCATCACCTCAGTCTTTAACTGATTTTCGGTACTTGTGAGTGCAGGGATTTGTCGGTTTTTATTGCTTGCTTCAACGGTGTCTGCATCAGCGATGGATATTTCTGAAATTCCAGCACGAACGAGCATTTCTGCTGCTATTCCACCAACTCCGCCGAGCCCTGCTACCAAAACATGGGCATTCATGAGTTTCACAATTGGTTCATCGCCAATGAGCAATTGCGTTCTGCCCATCCATTGAGGGATCTGATTATCCATGTTTATTGATTAAAATCGCGTGCGAAATTATTCCAAATCGTTTCTCGAACCACAACGAGGTCTAAATTCTTCAGCGCAGCGGCCTTGTTGTAAACAACATCAATCATGATTGGTTTAGTATCGGTTTCCAAGTAAACCTTGTTGAGCGGAATTTGAGTGAAAATTTCTTGCGTTTTGAGGTCGTTTAACAATCGTGGTCCGAACGATAAACTAGCACCCGATTGTATGAGTTGATTGGCCTCTGTTGCGTTTCCTTTGAAACCGTGAACAATGCAAGGCACTTGGATTTTTTTTGAAATGGCTAGAAAGTCGGAATAGGTTTTTACCAAGTGAAGGATGAGCGTTTTTCTGTAATGGTTTGCAAGTTGAATTTGAATTTTGAAAGCTTCCAATTGGATTTCCATCGCGGGTCCTTTTACCCGATCTAATCCACATTCTCCTAAAGCACAGATATTTGGAACATTATTGATGAGGTCTTCGAGGTGATTTAGCTGTTCGAAGTGATTGTTGGAAATGAGCCATGGGTGTAAGCCACAACTCACAGCATAAGGCAGATTTTTTAGTATGTCGAGAGGAAGTAAATAGCCGTTTCGCACCACATGTTCTTGCGAAAGCCGAGGCTTCCGATGGGTGTGAAGGTTGATGAATGGATGGAGATTTATCATTTTTCTTTCCGTTTAAAAATAGATGTTTATTGGATTGTAAAGTGATAAACGGATGTTGAAATCTTGATTACACTGATGGAATAATTTCACTCATTTTCATCAGTACTTTTGACCTAAATGGTTGCTCTTTGTTAGAAACAAAATTTGGAATTCACGGTCTTTTTTTGTGGGATAAACCCAAGTTATTCCCCTACCCAAGTGGAAAGTTCGGAGGTTTGAGGATAGGAGGGAAGTGGAAAATGAGCTTAAGCTTTGAAGTTTCGAACCAACCTGGTTGAAAAATTATCTTCTGATAAATGTAACAGTAACAACCTAATGCTGAATCAACCTAGGAGTCAACACCACAGAGGCATTCAAATAAACTCGTGCTACTTAGCTTTATCGAGTGCCTATCCAATTATCTAAAATCACAATGGTTTTAAGAATCAAATTCTACAATGATTGTTCTGTTCGGTGGATAACAAAATTTGGAATTTACGGTCTTTTTTTGTGGGATAAACCCAAGTTATTCCCCTACCCAAGTGGAAAGTTCGGAGATTTGAGGATAGGATCAACATGAATAGAAAAATTGAAATCAACACCTTGGTTCATTTCTTTTTTCATTTTGTTCTTGATCCATTATTGAGATTCCAATTGAATCGTGAATTGGAGCATTTCGAAAAATTAGTGATCTCAAACTAAGACGAGAGGATTTAATAGCTTTTCGGCTGCGCAAATAATCAGTGACGCAGAAACAACTTCAACTCAAAGAGAACAATCATGCAGCTGAGAAATCCAATTTACTGCTTCATAAATTGAAACTGTATTTGCTGCCAGTATTTGAAACAAAAAAGCCTTCTCGTTTTGAGAAGGCTTTTTGCGGACCGGACGGGACTCGAACCCGCGACCTCCGCCGTGACAGGGCGGCATTCTAACCAGCTGAACTACCGATCCGTTATTCAGGGTGGCAAAAATACAGATTTATCGATTCCTTCCAAACTTTAGAACAAAAAAAAACGACTATTTTATTCAATGCACTGATTTTCTGACACAATGGATTTTTGCACAGCCCTTTTTCTGCCGCAGTTTATTAATAGCTTTGCAGCAAGTTGTCGCAATTATGCTGGTTGGAGTTGGTAAATCTAAAGTGATTTTTCGAAAAGCACAGTTCCCTATGCTGGGCTATGGTCGACTTATGCATCAATCTGATGGTTCAGAAACAGACCTTTTTGCAAGAGCCTTTTACTTTCAACAAGAGAAAAAGTTAATCGCCATTGTCATTCTCGAATGCTACAACGTTTCACACCACCTAAAAAAAGAAGTACTTAAACGATTCAACGAAAAGCATTCGAATGCAGCAATTCAAGATGACAACCTACTAATCTGCACACAAAATACCCACAGTGCACCTGGCGGTCATCACCATTACGCTTTTTTTAACATCACTACAAAAGGATTTAGAAAAGATGTTTTTGACAGCTACGTGGAAGCTTGTGTTAATGCCTTGCATTTAGCATTTAAGCAACCAGTTGAATCCAAATTGTTTCTCAATGTTGGGGCATTTAGCGCTGGATGCGATGTGGCTTTTAACCGATCGCTAGAAAGATACAATAGCAATCCAGATGTTGATCAGAGAGACGAAAACAACACGCACTTAGCAATAGATCGCTTTGCACGTCAAATCAGAATAGAAGATACAAAAGGCCACAGCATCGGACTAATAAACTGGTTTGGTGTACAAGGAACTTGTATAGATTCGGAAAATACCAAAATTCACTCCGACAACAAAGGCTACGCTGCGTCATTGCTCGAAAACGATCAGTCTGATATTCGCAGTTTCGTAGCCGGTTTTGCTTGCGACGCCTGCGCCGATGTTTCGCCAAACTACCATGGGAGAGCAAAATGGTGGCCTAGAGGTAAATACGAAGATCAATTTAAAAGCGCATACTTTAATGGTTTTCAGCAGTTTGAGCTCAGTAAGGCGCTGATGGAAGACGAACAAGAACAGATACCATTGTCGCCTACGATAGATTTTGAAATGCACTATTTCAATCTCTCTTCAATTACTTGTGCACCTGCCTACACAAACGACAATAAGCCTCACCTCACAGGTCAGGCAGCAGCAGGATTGGCACTCCTTAACGGTTCACCTGTTGATAATCCAGGAATCGATTCGGTAACCAATTTCTTTGTAACCACTTTTGTTCGTTACCGAAATTTTCTTCGTAAAATTCCAATTTTGTCGGGAAAAACCGCCAGATCCGAATTTCGCCGATTGCGCGAAGCTCAAGGTGCTAAACAAATTCTGGCAGAGTTTCAAGAAAAAAAAGTGCTCGGGTTTAGTAATCTTAACAATTTAATCGTGCCACCAACATTGTCGGATGCTGGCAATGAACTAAAAAGACAATTCAATAAAGGCGGATTGGTAGAGCATTCTTGGATGCCGGTAATTGTGCCCATTCAAATTTTTGTGCTCGGCGAAATCGCCATTGCTGCATATCCAGGCGAAATAACAACTACAGCGGGAGTCCGACTCAAAAAGAGCATCATGGAAAAATTGCACCACCGCGGTATTCTTGATGTAATTATCACTTCAAACGCCAACGACTACATCGGCTACACTACAACTTTTGAAGAGTATCAATTTGCAAGTTACGAGCGCGGCATGACCTTTTTTGGACAATACACTTTAGCTGCCATGCAAACTTGTTTCAATAAAGTCGCCGAAAATCTCCTTCTGCCCGAACATAAACGGAAACGCGACAGTAAAATTCATCCGCCCGATTTTTCAGAAACAGAATTAAAAGCGAGATCTGCCGAGATTTAGTCAAGAGCATTAAACTAAGCCAAAAAAAATCTAATAAATACATGGCAGATCTGTCTACTTTTGCCTCAAAATAGAAAAAGATGGATTTTGCCATTCTAAGTTCGAATCTCACCAATCCGACTTTACTTTTCTTTGTTCTTGGTATTATTGCAGCAGTCGTTAAGTCGGATTTAGAAATTCCGGCACAATCTGTTCGTTTCATATCACTTTATCTGTTGTTTTCCATCGGGTTCAAGGGTGGCCAAGAGCTTTCTCATAGTGAGCCAGGCGCCGAAATTTGGAATTCGCTGTTGTTCGGTCTCATCCTTGCCTCCGTAATTCCATTTTATACATTTCATATCCTACGTAAACGGCTCAGTATTAGTGATGCAGGTGCTATTTCTGCCGCCTACGGCTCAGTGAGTGCTGTTACGTTTGTTGCGGCATCCGGCTTTTTAGAGCAACAACAACTATTGTTTGGTGGTCACATGGTAGCTGTAATGGCACTCATGGAAGCCCCAGCGATCATTGTGGGCGTTGCGCTTAAAATGAAGTACGACAAAGACGATGGCATCGACAACATAAAATCAATCCTTCACCATTCACTCACCAACGGATCGGTATTGCTCATATTGGGCAGTCTTGTGATCGGTTTAATTTCCGATGCCAAACAAGCCGAAGGTATCAAGCCTTTCACCACTGATATTTTTAAAGGATTTCTCGCGATTTTCCTACTAGAAATGGGCATCACCACTGCACGTCGCATCTCTGCTTTCCGAAAGTATGGTTTGTTCGTAGCCTTGTTCGCGATTTTCATTCCTGCCATCAATGGATGTTTGGCCGCAGTCCTCAGCGGTTTTATCACTTCATCAGAAGGAAACCGTTTCATGTTTGCCATCCTTGCTGCTAGCGCTTCCTACATCGCCGTGCCAGCCGCAATGAAAATAGCTGCACCCAAAGCAGATCCTGGCTTGTACATTCCCATGGCCATCGGAATCACATTCCCATTCAACATCACCATCGGAATGCCACTGTATTTTGAGCTGATACGATTCACGTAGAGCTACATATACCTTGAGGTACTCCCTTTTATCTATTGCAAATGCCTGTGAAAGAGCAATATGCACATTGTTTTAAATCGTCGGTTTGAGCAAACGGTTCATTCGGATTCAATATTCGTTTCACCAAAACAGAAAAAACTTCTTCAATTTCATCGCGACCGATTTCACTCAAATCGCGGTTATCGTCGAAATTGATCGTAAGTACACCCTTAGAAGGCATCTTGATGGCAATAATTCCCGGAACAATATCAATTTCAGGTGATTGTGTTTTCCAAGCGAGCATGTAAAGCAACAACTGAAGCGACTTTTCCTTTTCGGGCGACTCAGCAATCTCCAGCAGATCTTTCAACTTCAAGTTCTTCGCCTCAACTTTACCTGATTTGTAATCCAACACCCGAACGGTATTGCCTTCACGATCTATCCTGTCGGCTGTTCCACCTAAATAAACAGGCCTATTACCGTTGCCAAATTCAACTTGCATCTCAAATTGAACCTTGCGCTCCAATCCAAGTAAAGTTGTAGGTATTCCACTTGCTGCCTTTGTCTCAATTTCGCTCTTTTCGAACAACAAATAATTCCTCAGCATTTGCTCAATACCAGTGTAAACAAGCAAATTATTGCCTTTGTCTAGATCCGCAGCTTCCATTATTTCCAAAAACTCCTTCCGCAAAAGCTCTGGCATCTCCTTCAACATGTGTTGATAATCTTCAGATTTTAAAGGCTTGTCGAGCAATGGTTTAAATAGATCTTCCAATACCTTGTGACTGATCGTGCCAATTTGATTGCTTTCCAAATCATCCTCGCGATCGTCTTGCACCTTTATGCCACTGAAATACGATAAATAATACTTCAAACTGCAGCTCACAAATTTCTGCATAGCCGACGGCGACAACTGTTTCCACGGTTCAGAACCATCGTAACGTTCAATGATTTTTTGCAGAACCTCGTCGGTTTTTTCAACAACTATCGGGTAGTCAGTCGGACTCGGAAGTTCCGGTACTACAACACTCGTCTTGATATTCGGCTTGGTAAATTCCTTTAAAATTTGCGTGATAAAACGCGATTGCTCACCCTTTCCAAACTCGTCGTTTTCGGTATTGTAGATCAGCCAAACTTTTTCGGCCCGTTGAAGCATTCGGTAAAAATGGTAGCCATAAATAGCATCGCGCTCTTTGTAGGTGGGCAAACCAAAGTGCGTGGCAATATCGGTGGGAATAAACGATTTCTGCACCCGTGCTGCCGGCATGACGGTTTCATTTACGGAAAGCAAAATGAGTTGCTTAAAATCCAGGTTTCGGGTTTCCAGCAAGCCCATCAACTGCAATCCCTGTAAAGGTTCTCCGTAAAATGGAAGTGTTTTCTGACGGAGCAACTGCGCAAAAATCTTCTGCAATGTTCTCAAGCTCGCATAACCAGGATAATCGGCATTCCATTTTTGAATCCTAATCAGTAGCGATTTCAAGGTGTGCAACGTTTCTAAATGATAACCAATTTCTCGATTATCGTCTTTGTAATAATCAAACAGAATCTTCACCAATTCTAACAAACGATTGATGGCTGTATCAACATCTTCGTTCCACGATTCAAACAAGAAGCTGATTTTTTTCAATGATGGCGCTCTGTCGATCAGTGTTTTCGAAGATAGATAGATAAATTTCTCCGAGTTTACGAGGTTCAATAAAGCAGTAGAATCAGCCTGACCTAAGATCGTTCTAATGTCGGGCTGACGGAAAAGCTTCTGTAAATCACGAAAATAAAAGGCAGCACCTTTGCCCGATGAACTATTCCGAGCCTTTCGGTGCATGTCGAACAGAATTTGGAACATTCCGCTCATAGGCAATTGATGAAGCGGATAACCCATCGTAATGTTAACGGCATCAACCTCTTCTGGAAGCATTTCGAGAACAGGCATCATCAATTTCTCGTCGCAAAGAACAATAGCGGTATCGGTAAGATCGTGTCCAGAAGCGATCAAGTTTTTGAGTACTGAGCCAGCAACCAGCGCTTGGCCCATATTCTTGGCTACACCAATAATGTTGATTTCTTGGTTTGCATCATTCAGCATTGGTTCTGAATAATTGAACTTCCCGATACCAAATTCCTTTTTATACTTACGAAAGAAATACCCAGCCTCGTTGAGCGGGTCGTTTAAGTAATAAGGATCTGTATCCCAAACAATTTCAGCCTTTCCCGATTTTTCTAGGTGGCGCATGTACTTTTGTTCGGAAGCATTCAGTGCGTTAAATCCGGCAAAAACGATGTGTTTCCAAGGAAGTTCGTCTTGCAAAGTGGCAATGTTGGCCGCCACTTCACGGTAAGCCATTCCGGGACTTACCATTTTCTTGCTTTCTAGATGAGATCGAAACAAATGATACCATTCGCCCATTCTCGACCAAAAGCGAATGTATTGCTCCTGTGTGGCTGTGATGATTTTTCCATCTGGCGACCAATTTTTCATCGCGTAGGCGGCATCTACCGATCCATATAACTTACGGGCATCTACACTGTACAAATCTGTTTCTTCGTAATCGTGCAACAATTGAGGCGCCCAGGTGAGATAAGTATCGAATGGCTCAGCTTCAGGACCTTCCGACTTCACATACACATTGTAAAACTCAAACAATCGAGCAATTGGATCGAGAATGGGTTTGCGAATAACTTCGCGAACAAAATCATCTGCCGAAAAAATTTCGGGAGCCCATTGGTTCTTCGGATTTATGCTAATAAGTTCCTTGCGGAAAAATACAGCAGCTCTGCGGTTGGGAAAAACAAGGCAGATAGAATCGTTGCCTTCTGCAGATAATTCGAGGTATCGGCGGGCGATTTTCCGCAGAAACTTCTCTTTAATTTCACTCATCGAATAAGCTCGTTTGGGTGGGTAATGGTTTGTCTTTTTCTATTAGTTCAGGTCCGTCTTTTTTTGCCTTGCTCACGAGATTTTTCACAGGCCAGGCATCCATTTCCTCAGTAGGGAAGGGTAGTAGTAGTTGCGCAAGATCGGACGTATTTTCATTGCTTAACCATTGTTCATAATTTTCTCTTTTGAGGATCACGGGCATTCTGTTGTGAATCCCATCCATTAATCGATTTGGCGTGGTGGTAATAATGGCTACTGAGTCTTTTTTACTTCCATCTGGATTGATTGATTGTTCCCAAATTCCTGCGAAGCAAAACACGGATTCATTGGGCAAACTGATGTAATACGGTTGTTTAAGATTTCCTGATTGTTTCCATTCGTAAAATCCTGAAGCAGGAATCAAACACCGTTGGCTCATATACTTTCTAAATCCAGGTTTTTCGCGCAAGGATTCTTCGCGTGCATTTACAAGCAATTGTGACTTTTCTCCTGGTTTGGTCCAATAGGGTCGAAGTCCCCAAGTGATTGATCTAATTATATCTGGCCGATCATTGGTCACCGCAAGCACTTCCATGCCAGGAGAAATGTTATAGGAAGGCTCTGTTTTGGCACCATGTAACAGGTTGGCTCTGAGCTGTTTTTCGAGATCTATAGGTTTCCCCGCAAGGGTATATCTTCCACACATGAAAATTGATGCAACGATTTGATTTAAAGATTTACAATTTAGCACAATATTTGCTGAAATTGCGCCCGCTAAAACTATCTCTATGTTGAAATACACATTTCTGTTTTCCTTGCTATTTTCTCTTGTTAAAGGATTGAGTGCTAAAGGCTTCGAAATAAAGGCCACAGTAAAAGGAGTAAAAGACTCGACCTGTCAGCTCGCTTATTACTTCGGCGACAAACAGTACATCAAAGATTCAGCGCGTGCAGATGCGAAAGGCAATTTGATTTTCAAGGGGGAAGAATCACTTCCTGGAGGAATTTACATGATTGTGATTCCCGGCAAGAAATATTTCGAAATCATTGTCGACAAAGAGCAAGTATTCAGTGTTGATACAGATGCCGAAGATTTGATCAATGCCATGAAGGTGAAAGGATCTAACGACAATGAGATTTTTTATGAGTACCTAAAATGGATTTCACTTCGTGGAAAAACGATGGAATCTTTGAAAAAAGAAATGGATGCTTCTAAAGGTGATGATGCAAAATTAGCCACACTTAAATCGCAACAAGAAGCCATCGATAAAGAGGTGAAGGATTACAAAAACAATATCATTTCTAAACATCCTGATTTATTGTTGAGTCAGATTTTCAAAGCATCAATGGAGCCTGAAGTTCCACCAATGCCAACCAAAGCCGACGGTTCGAAAGACTCAACATTTCCATACCGTTACTACAGATCACATTATTTTGATAATATCAATATGAAGGATGATCGATTGTTGCGAACTCCAGTTTTTGCAGGAAAAATCAAGCAGTACATAGAAAGAATCACTCCTCAAATTCCTGATTCTGTTTGTGCATCAGCAACGAAAATGATTTCTCTCACCGACGAGAAGAGTGACATATTCAAATACCTTGTCTATTACATCACCAACACCTATGAAAAGTCGAATGTAATGGGCATGGATGCAGTTTTCGTTTGCATGGCAGAACAATACTACTTAAGTGGAAAAGCCTTTTGGGTCGATTCTGCTCAAGTGGTGAAGATTCAAGAACGTGTAAACGCTCTAAAACCTTGTTTGATTGGAAAGCAAGCTTACAACATGCGTTTGCTAAAGCCAGATTTTCAACCAATTTCTTTCAACGACATTAAAAGTAACTATACCATTGTTTATTTCTGGGATCCAAGCTGCGGTCACTGTCAGAAGGTTACACCTAAGCTTCGGGAATTCTACAATGCCAATAAAACTAAGCTTGACGTGGAAGTACTCGGTGTGTATATCGAAACAGATACAACAGAATGGTTCAAATACATCAAGGAGAAGGAATTGAATTGGATCAACGCTGCCGACCTCACTTTGAAAACCAACTTCCGTGCTTACTATGATATTTACAGCACTCCAGTTATTTATGTGCTCGATCGAAACAAGAAGATTATTGCCAAACGCATTGACGTAGAGAACTTGGAAGATTTCCTAAAGAATTATTCAAAACGAAATCTCTAAATTATAGCTATGCAACTGAACGTTTTAGGTGGCGAGCTAGAATCCTGCTGTTTTGCACCAATTACCGGTTTTTACCGCGACGGTTATTGTAACACCAGTATTGAGGATACAGGCTCACATACTGTTTGTGTGAGAATGACTACGGCCTTTTTGTTATTTTCCAGTAAGGTAGGTAACGATCTTAGCACACCAAGGCCTGAGTATGAATTTCCAGGGCTAATTGAAGGAGATCAGTGGTGTTTGTGTGCTGCGCGCTGGAAAGAAGCTTACGATGCAGGTGTAGCGCCTTCGGTTGTGCTGAGTTCTACCCATCAACGTGCATTAGAATTAATTCCGTTAGAATTACTTATGGAGTATGCGCTTGATTTGAACTATTAATCGGTTTTCTTTTTCGACTTTTTTCCAATCATTAAATACAACATCACTAAAATGAGCACTGAAAAAAAAGCAATGTTCAGAGCGCGCGCCGTTTCAGTGATGAAACCCATATAACTATCTCCTACAACTGTCTCAAATTGAGCATTTGAGATCCATTGAACAGTACTTGATGTTGTATTTTCAAGACTGAAAATTATTCTGGTAGAATTCAATTTCTTGCCGTTTGTAGCAGCAATATTATTCTATCTGGATATTCAGTGCAAATAAATGGATGATTTTAACCCTTTAGGGTGAGAGGAGTTATCAATGTCGATCTCTTTCTTTCTCCCTTTTTTGCATCTGTTTCAAAGGATCGGAATTGATTTCATCATTCACTTTTCGGTGTCTGTAAATGTCAATCGCTTGATATATAGCTTCTCTGAAGGATGATGGATCTGCTATGTTTTGTCCAACGATATCATATCCAGTACCATGATCTGGTGAAGTTCTTACAATGGGTAATCCAGCAGTAAAATTAACGCCATGGTGAAAAGCAATCGACTTGAACGGTATCAAACCTTGATCGTGGTACATTGCCATCACGCCATCGAATTTTTTCCATGCGCCTGTACCGAAAAATCCATCCGCAGGAAAAGGCCCGAAAACCAACATGTCGTCTTGTTGCGCCTTTTTAAGTGCTGGAATGATAATCTGTTCTTCTTCTTTCCCAATCAAACCATTGTCGCCTGCGTGCGGATTTAGTCCCAGTACCGCAATTCTCGGACTTCTCACCCCGAAATCTTGCAATAAACTTGAGGCCATTACCTTTAATCTAGAAACAATTAGGTCAACCGTAAGCTTTGAAGACACTTCTTGAATTGGAATATGTCCCGTAACAGTTCCAACACGCAAGCCTTCGTTAACCAACAACATAAGATAATTTGTGGTGTTGGTTTTTGCGGCTAAAAATTCAGTGTGGCCTGGGAAATTAAATTCGTTGCCCTGCACATTTTGCTTGTTGATGGGCGCCGTTACAAGCACGTCAATTTTACCGGCTTGCAAATCGTCCATAGCACGATTGAGTGCTTTTACAGCCCAAGAACCCGCTGCAGGTGTACTTTTACCAGGATCAATTCCAACATCGACATCTGTTAGATTGATGAAATTGCAATGGTGCTTTACGGCTTTGTCGGCATCTGAAATGCCATAAAAACTAAAATCCTGGATGTTAAGTGACTTTCGATGGTGGTTGGCTGCTTTGTGAATTCCGTACACAATTGGCGTACAGATTTCAAGCATACCATGCTCCTCGAAAGTTTTCATAATTACTTCATAACCAATACCGTTGAAATCTCCATGGGTTATCCCAACACGAACTGGATGATCATACAACTCGCTCATAGCTCTGCTTTGGTTCTGATAAAATCAAATAACAAACGAAGCCCTGATGCAGTTCCGCCTTTTCCACGGTAACTGTCGTTGGATTCGGTGAATGCTGGTCCAGCAATATCTAAATGCACCCAAGGATAATCAGTGAAATGTTCAAGGAATTTACCAGCTGTATTTGCTCCTGCGATTACACCGCCAATGTTCTTCAAGTCGGCAATGTCGCTTTTCAACATATCGGCATATTCATCCCAAAGTGGAAAATCTACCAAGCGCTCGTGTACATTGTTTCCACTGTGCTTAAGTACTTCGTAATCTTCGGATGTGTTACTCATCGAAACGATCCCGAACCGGCCAATCGCACGCGCAGCAGCACCTGTTAATGTAGCCAAGTCGATTACGAATTTCGGTTTGTATTTTTTGGCGTAAACTAAAGCATCACTTAAAATCAAGCGACCTTCGGCATCGGTATTCAAAACTTCCACGGTAGTGCCATCGGAAATGGTAATCACATCACCAGGAACAACACAGTTTCCATCTGGACGATTGTCGGTAGCTGGCGTTAATCCAACCACCCAAACAGGCAATTCAGCTTTTGCAATGGCAAACATGGCACCTGCAACAGCTGCAGCGCCGCCCATGTCGCATTTCATAGTCATCATTCCATCATTTGGTTTTAGACTGATTCCACCGGTATCGTAAACAACGCCTTTCCCTACAAATACGTAAGGCTGCTTGTTTACAGCATTTTTTGGTTTGTGCTCCATCACAACAAACACTGGAGGATCAATAGAACCTTGGTTTACGGCGAGTAAGCCGCCCATTTTAAGGGATTCAATTTTCGATTTATTGAAAACTTCCACCTTAAAACCTGCTTCTTTACCCATTTTCGTTACTTCCTTCGCGTATTGTGGTGCATTGAGGAACGAAACAGGCTCATTTACAAGGTCTCTGGAAATGTATACTGCCTCACCAATAGTTTGTAGAAATTCAATTTCTTTCTTATCGATGCCGCTAGAAAGCACTTGAATCTTCGATAGGCTGTTTTTTTCTGTCGATTTACCCTTTCGGTATTTCAAAAATTGGTAATTGCCTAAAAGCATTCCTTCAGCAAAACAAAGGGTTTCGAATGGAAGTTTACCGGTATCAATAACTTGAATTTCGTTAATGTTGTTTCCATTTACACTTGCAAGAATGGCATTTCCGGCAACTCTACAAGATTCTAGTGTTAGAAAACGGGTTTTCTTTTCATCGGGTTTTACCAAAAAGCTGTAGGCTCCATAATGATTGATGGTGATCGTTTTTTTGCCTTTATCGAGTTGTTTTTTGATATGACCAAGTTGATCTTTATCAAAACTATCTTTTGGCAAATCTTTGATATCCTGAAAGATATATACTTTGTCGCCTGCTGAGGCTTTCGAAATTTTCTTGATAAGCGTTGACATACATTCTCGCTGTTGTGGTTTCGTGGCAAATGTAATCGGAATGATTGATTTGTAAAGCGTATCTAATCAAATCTAAATATTCATGTAGAAGATATCAAATATGACGATCTCTCCGATGAACTTTCTACCTTGCGGCTTGTTAATTTCTGCATGAATACATCCGAATTACTGGAAAAAGCGTTGGCTTTTGAATGGCTAACCGTTGAAGAAGGCATCTTTTTGTTCGAGCATGCTCCGCTGAACAGCTTGGTTTTTGTGGCCGATGAGCTCAGGAAAATCCAAAAGCCTGATGGAAAGGTGACTTGGATGATCGACAGAAATGTAAATACTACTAATGTATGTATTGCCAATTGTAAGTTTTGCAACTTTTACAGAATTCCAGGTCATGCAGAAGCTTACATCACAACAATCGACGAGTATCGCGTAAAAATTGAAGAAATGCGCCGATTTGGTGGAGACCAAATGCTACTTCAAGGAGGTCATCATCCTGATTTGGGCATCGATTTTTATGAACAATTGTTTAAAGATTTAAAAACAAATTTCCCAGATATTAAGTTGCACGCACTTGGGCCACCTGAAATTGCTCATATTGCCAAACTTGGGAAACTCACACATACCGAAGTGCTTTCGAGATTGAAAGCGGCAGGATTGGATTCACTTCCAGGAGCGGGGGCCGAAATTCTTAACGACCGTGTACGCCGCATGATTTCGAAAGGCAAATGCTCTGGTCAGGAATGGCTAGATGTTATGAGAGCAGCTCACCAATTAGACATTACAACATCCGGAACAATGATGTTTGGGCACATCGAAACACTTCAAGAAAGGTTCGAACATTTGGCATTAATCAGGCAAGTTCAAAGCGAAAAACCTGCACACGCAAATGGCTTTTTAGCTTTTATTCCGTGGCCTTTTCAAGATGACGGAACATTGTTAAGACGTGTAAAAGGCATTCGAAACCATGTTACATCCGAAGAGTATATTCGAATGATTGCGTTGAGCAGAATCATGCTTCCGAATGTGATCAATATTCAAGCTTCTTGGTTGACAGTAGGGGAGAAGACTGCTCAATTGTGTCTGCATGCAGGAGCAAACGATTTCGGCTCAATCATGATAGAAGAGAATGTCGTTTCTGCAGCTGGAGCTCCACATCGATTCACTTCCGAAGGCATACAAAAAGCCATCAAAGAAGCTGGTTTTGAGCCTCAACTTCGCACCCAGAAATATGAATTCAGAGAAATTCCTGCGGTGATGGAGCAACAAGTAATCAATTATTGATTGTTTGTTACGACTGAAGTGTTGAAAAACCATAGGTATTTGCACTGATAGCCCAATGGCTTTGCTTATTTTAGCCGTGCAAATCTAAATTAATGAGATCGACACTGCTTCTTCTTGCGCTTTTACCTTCGATGCTGTTCGCCCAACAATTTGAATGGGGCCAGGCATTTGGAGGCAATCAAAACGACAATGCCCAAAGAATTAGCCCAGGCCCTGCTGGAAGTATTTTCGTAGTTGGTAATTTCATCGGTCCAGCTTCAGTTAGTACTACAATCCTCGATGGCTTTGGTTTCCAGGATGTTTATTTGGCGCGTTATTCTTCAACAGGACAACTCGTTTGGGCAAAGGCAATTGGTGGCGCAGGAACTGATCAGGTCTCGGCAATTGAAACAGATTTAGATGGAAACATTTGGGTTTCAGGTAGATTTACTGGAAGCATCGATTTAGATCCAAGTGAAGGCGCAACGGTTATCACATCTGCGCCAGCGAACGGCTTGGATGGTTTTTTTGCAAAATTTAGTGGTGAAGATGGAAGTCTGTTGGATTTTCGAGACATTTCACCAGGTGGAACCTTAGACATCAGATCCATTAAAATAGATGCAGCTGATGGTTCATTCTATTTGGGCGGCCAATATGCCAATACTGTTGATTTCGATTTTGGTCCGCTTACGCAAAACAGAACTTCGTTTGTGACTTCAGGCGATTGTTTTGTTTCGAAGTATAGTTCTGCCTTAGAATTTGGATGGGCCAATACATTTGGTTCGGTAAATCCAGCAATCGATTTTGTTTCTTCTATCGCACTTTCAAATGATGGAGCGCTGTATTGCACTGGTTTGTTAGGCGGAACAACTGATATTGACCCAAGTCTTGGAACAACGAATCTGACCTGCGCGACCGATGCTTTTTTAATTCGTTACAATAAATCGAACGGTTCCCTTGCTTGGGGATTTAACTTGGGTGCAAACTCGATAGAAGTAGGAACAGCAGTTTTGGTTAATCCTGATGATGAGATTATTCTCATAGGAACCATGAACAGTCCTTCATTTGATGTAGATCCAGGTTTTGGAACAACCACTATTGCATCGAATGGAATTTCATCGGCACCTTTTCTATTGCATTATGGCAACAATGGAAGTTTGCTTGGAAACTATGTAACAGAAGGATTAGCCGGCTTGGCCGCAAGTATGAGTGCTCTAGAATATTCTGCAACTAACGAAATAGTTGTAGCTGGAAATTTCACTGGAACCATCAAGTTTCCAACAGATACTGGCTATTACGAAGTTAATTCGGGTGATTCGGCAGATGCATTTATTGCATTTTACAACCATGATTTTTTGTTGATGAATATTAATATTGTTGGTGGTTCTAACAATCAAACAGCTAACGATATTAATCTTTCTGGAACTGTATTGCATCTCGCCGGGCAGCTTGATGGAACTACAAATCCAGGTTTTGGTGCATTAAATCCAATTGTTCCTGTAAGCGCAGGAAATGAAGGTTTTGTATTTCAGTACAATTTAAATCCTACGACAGTAGCTCAATCAATTAATCAAGAAGTTTTAGTATATCCGAATCCTACACAGAGCTGGATTCAAATCGAAGCAACTTCCTTTAAACACGCTGATCTATTCGATTTAAATGGTCGATTGGTGCTCAGAAGCGATTCTAAAATAATCAGCAGCGCGCACTTAGAAAAAGGAATTTATTTATTGTCAATCATCACCGATCATGACGTTGTGATGAAGAAAATTGTAGTTCAATAACATTGCTATTTTTTATGATTGCAATCTTTGATTCCGTCTTGATAGCATTAATTGATCCATTGCTTTATCCATGATGGATCTTTAATTAATCTTATTGCAGTTGGCTGTTTTTGCCTTTATAATTAAGGGTTAATCATATTGTTTTATTTATAATGTTGTCTTTGCAGGAGAATTAATCGGAAATAAAACTGAGTAATTTTTTAAACCCGAAATCAAAACAACGTTCCTGAAAAGCGAATGAAATCCACAGCTTTTCACCTCAATAAGAAACATATTTAGACCTAATGAGGCTCGCTTAAAATTACTCTATGAGCAAATTTCATTAGGTCTAAATGCTTCTTAAATCACATTTTTATGAGTTTAAATGTTTTCTCATAATTATCACTGTAGCACTTCACAAAATAGTTCCCTGAAGCATAACCTTCTAAGGAAATTGTGGATTTACCGTTTTCTTTATTGTTTAATGTTGCAAGCTGTACAGGTCTTCCCAAAACATCTGTAACCACGATATTCAAATTGCCTAAAATTGAAGAGCCTTTAACTAGTTCAATCGTAATTTGATCAGTCGTTGGATTTGGGTACATAATCACTAAATCATCAGAAAGATTATCTTTTAAAAACTCTAAGGAAGTTGTAATCATTACCGGAACAGTTGCTCTAAACTCACAGTAACCTAAAGCATCCTGCGCGACAACATTATAGTTACCCACTGGTAGATTTAAAAAAGTATTCACTGAGGAAAAAGTTGTACCTCCATCATTGCTATATTGAAATGGTTCAACTCCAGATCCGGGAGTGATTACAATTGTACCACTTGCATCTGCTGATGAGGTTACGTGCGTTACATCAATGTCGGCAATGTAAAATGAACAGAGTTCAACAACTACAGTCTCCACAAACGTACAATTGCTTAAGCCACCTTGCACTACCACATTATATGAGCCTGGAACTAAACCAGTAAAGGTATTCGTGGCTTGAAATGAAACTCCATTGTTTATACTATATTGGTATGGTCCAATTCCTGAAGTCGTGT
>CANHIS010000013.1 GCA_947460255.1 Bacteroidota bacterium | reverse complement strand
TTCTGTACTGCTGATAAAATCTGATTTTGCATTGAATCCATCTAGACTTACTGCCGCAACAGGAGGTGCATTTTCGGGATTGGCAGCTGGATTAGTAGGCACAGGCGGCGCGATTAGAGGTTTGGTTTTGGCCTCGTTTAGTTTAAACAAGGATGTTTTTATTGCCACGTCGGCATTTATCGATTTGGGCATTGATGTGAGTAGGAGCGTGGTGTATGTTGAAGCAGGTTACTTCACGATGAAATTGCTTCCATTGATTCCGATGTTGTTGATTTTAAGTTTTGTAGGAACTGCTTTGGGTAGGTATTTACTTCGGTTCATCTCCGAGCAGCGTTTTCAGCGTTACGTGTTAGGGCTGATTTTGTTGGTAGGTATTTCAACATTGATCATCACGGTTGGTGATGTAGGTCGGTGAGTATTGCCTTTTGATGAAGAAATGAAGCTTTGAAGCATGCCGAATTTTGCATTTATGTTATTAACATTCTCAAACTTACCAACGGCTTTTTGTTGATCATTTTGCTCAACTTCGCCACTATCATTACTTATATTTGCGGTCATTTCAGATAAGTTTTTAATACCTAACCGCAGATCGTTGTACCATGTGTAAAGTCATAGCAATTGCGAACCAAAAAGGAGGAGTTGGTAAAACGACTACTGCCATCAATCTCGCTGCCAGTCTGGCTATTCTTGAGCATAAAACCTTGTTGATTGATGCAGATCCGCAGGCGAATGCAACATCTGGAATCGGCTTAGATCCTCGGAATATCCGCACAAGCATTTACGAATGCATCATCAATGAAGCGGAACCAAAGGATATCATCCTGAATACTTCTACACCAAACATGGATATTATTCCAGCACACATCGATCTTGTTGGTGCTGAAATAGAGATGATCAACATGGTTAATCGCGAACACATGATGCGCAACGCGATTGCCAAAATTCGGGATCAATACGAATTTATCATCATCGATTGTTCTCCATCTCTTGGCTTGATTACGGTAAACTCATTAACTGCAGCCGATTCGGTGATCATTCCTGTTCAGTGCGAATACTTTGCATTGGAAGGTTTAGGTAAACTTCTCAATACCATTAAAATCGTTCAATCTCGTCTCAATCCTGACCTCGAAATCGAAGGCATTTTGTTAACGATGTACGATAGCCGTTTACGTCTTTCAAACCAAGTTGTTGAAGAGGTGAAAACGCACTTCCAACAAATGGTTTTCGATACAATTATTCAACGCAACATCCGTTTAGGAGAAGCGCCAAGTTTTGGATTGTCGGTGATTATGCATGATGCATCTTCTTCAGGAGCAATCAATTACCTGAATTTGGCCCGTGAAATCTTGCAAAAAAACGACCTCACTAGAATTCCAATCAGCGATAAGATTATCGATGATTTGGATGTTCGGAACAACTGATCGAATTGTCCTTCATGAACAACAAACGAAATGCCCTCGGAAAAGGACTCGGCGCGCTGCTCACTAGTCCAGAAACAGACATAACAACCAAAGCATCAGGTCAATCTGAAGCTGGTTCTGTTGGTTCTATTTCTCTTCTGGCTATTGCCAATATAGAAGCGAATCCGTTTCAACCTCGTACCTTTTTCGAAGAAGAAGCACTGAAAGAATTGGCTGCATCCATTCAAGAAATGGGGCTCATTCAGCCAGTTACCGTGCGGAAAATGGGCTACGATAAATACCAACTAATTAGTGGAGAACGAAGATTTCGTGCATCTCAAATAGCTGGTTTAACCGAAATTCCTGCCTACATCCGCATTGCCAACGATCAGGCAATGCTCGAAATGGCTTTGGTAGAAAACATTCAACGCGAAGAGCTCGATGCTATCGAAATCGCGTTGGCTTACCAAAGAATGCTCGAAGAACTTAAGCTTACGCAGGAAGAGGTTTCTGAAAAGGTGGCCAAAAAACGCTCCACTGTAGCCAACTATCTTCGCTTGTTGAAACTGCCGCCTGAAATCCAATTGGGCATTCGTTCACGAAAAATTACCATGGGCCACGCTAGAGCACTGGTAAATATCGATGATCCTAAACTTCAACTTAGTTTGTACAACCAAATCTTGAGCAGCGAAATGTCGGTGCGTCAAGTGGAAGAAGCTGCTAGAAATACCAAAGCTGCTGGCGGGCCCGAAAAGCCTGCTGCTATTAGTGTTTCTCAGGTGATTAAGTCGGCAGAGAAAATGCTTCACCAACGCCTCGAAGTTCCGGTGGATATAAAATCGAGCAAAGATGGAAAAGGGCAGATTTCGATCAAGTTTAATTCAGAATTTGAACTCAACGAAATTCTTCGGAAACTGATTCCCTGATGCAGAAAATCCTATTGAGAGCTTGGTGTTTAGGAGTATTATTTCTGATGCTTCATACCAACATTGTATCTCAAAGCGACAGTTCTGAAATTCGCATGAAGAACAAGTTAGGTAAGTTGCAATCTTCACCAGATAAAACCGCTAAGCCTAACTCTGAAGCGAAAGTTCTTAAAACAGACACGGCATCTTCAAAAGCGCTTCATTCTCCTCGAAAGGCAGGTATTTATTCAGCAATCCTTCCTGGGCTTGGCCAAGCATATAACCGTAAGTATTGGAAAATTGGTGTGATTGGAGTAGGAACAGCAGCACTGGTGTATTCTTACCAATTCAGTTTAAGAAATTATCGACTTCACAAAAATGAACTCATCCTTCGTCAATCTGACGCAATAAGCGGATTTAACGAAGATTTAGCATTGTATTCTGATGGCGATTTGAATGAACTTCAAGATTTTTATCGTCGAAACAGAGACCTCACCATCATTGGTTTCGCGCTGCTGTACACATTGAATATCATCGATGCCACTGTGGATGCCCATTTCTTTGATTTCAATATGAGCGATGATTTGAGCATCAACATTCGACCAGAACCTGTTTTCAACGCTTTGTCGGCGCGAACTTCCCTCGGCTTGGGAATAAATCTTCGTTTTTGAAATGAAAGTTGCACTGATCGGTTATGGTAAAATGGGGAAGATTCTCCATGAGCTACTCACTCAGGAAGCTGTTCATGAGGTGTTTATCCTACCGAAGGAAAGGCCAGCAAACTGGGAAGATGAGCTCGCATCTTGTGATGTGGCTATCGAATTTACAAGTCCCGATCAAGTGATTGAAAACCTCGAAACATGCTTCAAATTAGGCGTTCCCGTGGTAACAGGCACCACAGGTTGGCTCACCAATTTGGAAAGTATTTCTCAATCCTGCAGTGATCACCAAGGGGCGCTATTTTATGCTTCTAACTTTAGTGTTGGTGTGCATCTTTTCGTTCGGATGAACGCTTGGATAGCTGATTTCATGCAGACGCATCCAGAATATGCTTTACATCTTCAAGAAACGCATCACATTCACAAAAAAGATGCGCCAAGCGGAACTGCAATTTGGATTGCCGACGAAATCATCAAGCACCGCAACAATTTATCGCATTGGTGCAATGTTAATGACTCTGCTCCTGGAGGATTGCCAATTGATGCTATCCGCGAAGGCGAAACCATCGGAAAACACAGTGTTCAGTATATATCTGCGAACGACGAAATTGTGTTAACGCACAATGCCTTCAACCGCAAGGGTTTTGCTGCAGGAGCCATTGAAGCAGCCAAATTTATTCTCAATAAGCAAGGTGTTTTTACCATGCAAGACCTTTTAAACCTACGCTAAGATTATGGAAATCAAGTGGATCGTTAACCTTCTCATTTTATTGCTCATTCATGGCGGGCTTTTCGGTGTTTTTCGAAAAGCTGGTAAACAGGGATGGGAAGCATTCGTGCCTGGGTTCAACCTTTGGGTTTGGCTTAAACTGGTTGAACGCCCATGGTGGTGGCTGATTTTATTGCTGATTCCAGGTGTGAACATCATCATGTTTTTGGTCTTGGTGTTTTTAACCATCCGAAATTTTGAAGTTGAAAGTCCTTTTGTAACCATCGGAGGAATAATTCTTTCGCCGATTGCTTTGATTATGCTCGGATTCCAGGATAAATACCGTTGGATGGGTAATGATTACTGGAAGAAGTACGAAAGAACCACCGTAACCGAATGGTCGGAAGCCATTGTATTTGCTGTAGTTGCAGCCACAATTATCCGTTCATTCTTTATTGAGGCTTTCACCATTCCGACGCCATCGATGGAGAAGTCGCTTTTGGTAGGGGATTACCTTTTTGTAAGTAAAGTGAGTTACGGTTCGAAGGTGCCCAACACACCGCTAACAGTGCCATTTACACACCACACATTGCCACTCACCGACCACACACCATCGTATACAACATGGATTCAATTGCCTTACATGAGGTTTCCTGCGCTTGGCGAGGTGAAAAATAACGATGTAGTAGTATTTAATTTCCCTGAAGGCGACACGGTTATTGTGCAACGCCAAAGTGAAAGCTATTACGGAATTGTGCTCGACACAATGCACACAATGGCTGTGAACATGAAAATGGATCCTGAGCAAAACCGCGAAGGATTAATGAAAATGGCGCGTGAAGCTGTTGCCGCTCGGTACGATTTGGTAGTGCGGCCTATCGACAAATGCGACAACTATGTGAAACGCTGCATCGGGATTCCTGGAGATAAAATTGAGATTCGTGGCGGACAGGTTTATCTGAACGACCAAATGGCAAAGAATCCTGAGTTGCTTCAGTTTTCTTATCAGTTAGCACTTCGATCGCCGCTCAATCAAGCTACCTTAGACAAACTCGACATTACCGATTTTTATGGTCAACAGTCGAGTTATCCAATTGCTATGTTGAACAGCAAGAATCTGGATAAGTTGCGCAATGTAAATGCAGTGGCCGATATTCAACCATTGCTTAATCCTGCAAATGAATACGATTACCGTGCGTTTCCTCATATACCGACTCTTCCTTGGAATCGTGATAATTTTGGACCACTTGTAGTTCCGAAAGAAGGTGTTTCTGTGCAGATCAACAAATCGAATATTCGTATGTATGAGCGAATCATCCGCGATTATGAAGACAATTCGTTGCAAGTTAAAGGCGACCAAATTCTCATCAACGGAAGTCCAGCAACGAGCTATACATTTAAGCAGAACTACTATTTCATGATGGGCGATAATCGCCACAATTCATTAGACTCGCGTTTTTGGGGCTTTGTGCCACATGATCATGTAGTTGGGAAAGCGGTGTTTATTTGGTTGTCGCGGGCTACAAATCGCGGATTTCCTGGGATTCGATTCGAGCGTGTATTTAGTTTCATCAACAATGGAGGAAACTCGAAATCCTATTTCTTTTGGATAATGATTCCATTGTTGGCAGGAATTTGGGGTTGGAACAACCGCCGCCGATTCATCACCAAACGTTAATTATTAAACTTCAGGATGAAAGTGTTGCTGATAACCGGTAACACTTTCATCTATGATTCGACGCGCTTCGTTGATGTCGAGAATTTCTTCAACCACCACATCATTGCGTTGCTCAAGCTTTTTGTAATCTTCGAAAAATCGTCGAATTTCAGCAAGAAGATAATCAGGCAGATCGCTCAGAGTGTTGATGTTCTGCATCGAAACATCGTGCTCTGCAACGGCTAGGATTTTGTCGTCCGTTTCATTTTTATCGCGCATCCTCATTACCCCAATCACGCGTGCTTCAACAAGCGTAAGTGGTGGCAGATCGGCCTGACAAATCACTAGTATATCGAGCGGATCATTATCCCCGGCTAGGGTTCTAGGAATAAAACCATAATTAGCAGGGTAGTGGACTGCCGAAAACAGCATCCGATCAAGTTTTAGCAATCCTGAAGGTTTGTGTACCTCGAACTTTGCTTTACTGCCTTTCGGGATTTCGATGATTGCATGTACAAGATTTTCATTTTCGGGAAAGCTAGTAACGTCGTGCCAAGGATGAGCCATATTTTTCTGCTGTTGGTTGATTAAATTGCTGACATAATGTAAATCAGAATTCCGAAAATTAAGTTTAAAATCAGGATAAATTTGGTGTTTCATGAATTTTTACCCTGCCAATGGAGCATAAATAAAATTAAATTCGTCGAAAATCGGTTTATGAATATTTATGCTGCAATTGCTGCATTTCTGATTGCCTTTGTTTATATCATCTTTTTGAGAAAGATGGATATTTTCGAAAAAGAAAGAAGCATTTATACATTGATCACTTTTGTGATGGGATGCGCATTTTTGTTTCTTGTTTTCGTGCTTCAATCGATATGGCCGCTTCAGCAAATGTTCGAATCTGAAGGCAATTTCATGGTGCGATTAGAATTCCATGTCGTAGCAGTTGCTCTTTTCGAAGAAATTGTGAAAATTCTTCCGTTTCTCATCATGCTGAGCTTTCGAAAAGTGGTGAATGAGCCCTTTGATTTCATTAAGTACGCATCGGTTGGTGCAATGGGTTTTGCAACCATCGAAAATGTCATTTACTTTAATCGGTATTCTCTTGAAATTGTTGAATCTAGGGCTTTTTATACGTGTGTCATGCACATGTTTACCTCTTCTGTTATTGCTTATCAAATGATGTATGCCAAATACAAACTTAACAAATCGTCTTGGTTGGGATTTTTACCTGGATTTGTTTTGGCTGTGGCTGTACATGGAATATATAATGCATTAATCGGGCATAATGATACTTATGTTTTTGGTATTTCTTTAACTGTGGCATTACTAGTTTTATGGGGAAGAATCATGAACAATGCACTAAATCATTCGCCATTTTTTGATGATTCTGTTCTTCACAAGACATTTCGTGCTGGAATTTATTTGCTATTGGGCTGGGGCGTCATTTTTGTTTATGCAGCTACTGGATTGGCTATCATGGAAGGTATTCAAGCAGCAATAAATTTTGCGCAAGAAGGAATTGTTTTCGGATTGTTATCAGGTATTGGTTTGTTCGCTGCATTAGCATTTCCAAGGATTAGAAAAGGTGAATGGAAATCATTGTTTCGAAAATTTGGTAAATAGATGAAACTCGTCGGATTTGATTTCTTCAAGACTATCTAAAAAACTTTTGATTTAATTTGAAAAATCCTCTTACCTAAATCGTTGAAAATATGATTGGGTTATTCTTCAATTTACAGGTAAGAAAATACATTGAATAGGTAGGCAATTGGCAATCTGTAAGGTAACTGTTTTATAGTGTTTACGAATAATAACATGTTCTTTCTTGGAAGAACTCATTCAAACCACGCACATGAAACACCCGTTTACAAAGCGTTTTATAGATGTCCTGTTAATTCGAGATGCACAACGCTGCATTCATACAGATGATCTTTCTGAACGTCAGCGGTTTAATTTATTTAGAACCCTTTCGCTCACAACCTTTCTAATTTCTTTATCGATCACCGTTCAGATTATTTCTGTAGCAGGCGCATCAGATTGGATGACGGAAATTTTAATAGGTCTTACAAGTATATTGGCAATTAATTATTTTGCCCTTAACTACCATAAGAATTTTAAAAGCGCATACTGGATTTCCTTGCTGAGCGATTTCTTGGTATTGCACTTTGTTACTTATTATTCTGGAGGTATAAGAAACTCAGGAATGATGTACATGGGCGGTTTAATTCTCGCCACATTTATGTTGTTGGGCAATAAGTCGGGAAAAGTGATTTCGTTGATGAGTATTCTCAACCTTGCATTCTTTTATTTTTATTCGAATACTTATGGCAGGGATGTAAGAAATATCGTTGATTCTGATCCGCAAGGGCTGATGTTGAATCTCGATTACATGATCACTTATACTACTGCCACGTTGCTCATTTACAGTTTATCAAACAATTTGTTGAGTTCCAAAAACATTGTCATCACCAAAGTAATGGAGTCGGCTGTGGCCTTGGAAAAGAAGAACGAGGAGCTCAAGAAATTATCGTTGGTTGCATCAAACACCGACAACTCCGTAATGATTACCAATGCTTCTGGAGAAATTGAATGGGTAAATGATGGTTTTACAAGATTAACAGGATTTTCGAGCGATGAAGTGGAAGGCAAAAAGCCTGAAAATATCTTGTATGGACCTCTAACCTCAAGGGAAACAATAAAACAGTTAAATGAAAAATTGATTGGTGGTATGTCGTTCTCAGGGGAACTTCAAAAATATCATAAGTCAGGAAAAACAATCTGGCAACAAGTAAACGTTACACCAATTTTGGATGATGAAGGAAAGCTTGAACGGTTTATCCATGTAAATTCCGACATCACCGAACGGAAAGAGGCAGAGGTGAAAATGGCCGAATATTATCGATACTTAGAAAAGGCAAACAAAGAACTAGACAAATTTGCCTATGTCGTATCGCACGATTTGAAAGCACCACTTCGGGCAATTTCGAATCTCACTGTGTGGATTGAGGAAGATATTGGCGACAAGTTTACCAATGATACCAAAGAGCATTTCAAGATTCTTAAAGGCCGTGTGATGCGCATGGAAGCATTGATTAACGGAATTCTTGACTATTCGAGAGCCGATCGTGTGAAAAGTCCGAATTCGCAAGTAGATGTGGCCGAACTTATTGACGATGCCCGGGAATTGTTTGTTCAAGAAGCAAATGTGAAATTCAATGTATCTGGAAAAATGCCAGTGTTGTTCGCAGAGCGGATGAAACTTCAACAAGTGATTGCTAATTTGGTAAGCAATGCAGTGAAACACAATGACAAACCAAATCCAATTTTGAATATTTCATGCGAAGATCAAGGCGAGGATTATGTGTTTTGTTTCGAAGACAACGGACCAGGAATTGATCCACAATTTCATGAAAAGATCTTCGTTATTTTTCAGACACTTCAAGCCAGAGATACCTTCGAAAGTACAGGTGTTGGTTTGGCGATCGTAAAGAAAATTATTGATGAAGCTGGTGGTAAAATTTGGGTTGAATCACAACCAGGAGAAACCACAAAATTTAAATTTAAATGGCCTAAACAAAGTCACGAAGGATTTAAGCCGTTTCAATTCACACTGCAACAAAACACCTATCAAAAGGAAAACCCTGTTAAACCACTTACTTCAGTTACATCGTGATGAAGCCAATTCTCTTTCAAGTGAACAATGGAACAGAACTTAGTGTTGATCAATTGCATGCTCTTCGCCTGAATTCACAAGGAAAATTAGAAGAACAAAACAATTCAAAGCTGAGTAATGAAGAAATTGAAGCGCTCAAGCGTATTCAATCTTTATTGGATGAATTAAAATTCGGAAGCGACACTTACTAAACTCTGTTTAAAAACATAGCTTATTAGGCCATTTAATCAATCACAGTATAAATTTTAATAGGTGCTTCTTATTTGATTTTTGCATTGGCATTAACTCATAGATGATATTCATTGCATCTATCATTTTCTGGATTTATAGACAATGCTTTTTTTGTTGTTGTTCGATTTATTCGAATTTGTCGCAAAGAAACTTTCAATTGATTCTTTAGATTTTCTGCACTGGATTTAATTCAGCGGAGAAATCCCGATGGGAGAACCCCAGAACTTTAACAGTCAACAGTTTTTCCCGATGGGACCGCAATCTCCTGCGGCTTTGTGAAGATTATAAGCAAAAAAAATCCCCACGATTTCGTGAGGATTAATTTTCAGCGGAGAAATCCCGAAGGGAGCCCCCCAGAACTTTAACAATCAACAGTTTTTCCCGATGGGACCGCAATTTCCTGCGGCTTTGTGAAGATTATAAGCAAAAAAAAATCCCCACGATTTCGTGAGGATTAATTTTTAGCGGAGAAATCCCGAAGGGAGACCCCCAGAACTTTAACAATCAACAGTATTTCCCGATGGGACCGTAATTTCCTGCGGCTTTGTGAAGTTTGATGAAAAAAGATCCCCACGATTTCGTGAGGATTAATTTTCAGCGGAGAAATCCCGATGGGAGACCCCCAGAACTTTAACAATCAACATTTTTTCCCGATGGGACCGCAATTTCCTGCGGCTTTGTGAAGATTATAAGCAAAAAAAAATCCCCACGATTTCGTGAGGATTAATTTTCAGCGGAGAAAGAGGGATTCGAACCCCCGGACCTATTACAGTCAACAGTTTTCAAGACTGCCGCAATCGACCGCTCTGCCATTTCTCCGGGGGCAAAAGTAGTAAAGCTGTTGATTTCCCAAAAATAAACTTGTGATTCTTTTGGCTAACTTTGCGAAAATTATTTTAAATGCCTGATAAAAAGATTGTTGTATTTGCATTTTTCTTTCTCATACAGTTGGTACGGGCACAGTCGGTAGATTCAACAAATACTACCCAGAATCATAAAGTTGCATACTTAACAACAACATTATCAATGTATTCTGCAGGAAGTTTGGTCTTGTACAACACTTGGTATAAGCCTTACAACACCGGGAAGTTTCGAGCCTTCAATGATAGAAATGAATGGCTTGGAATGGATAAAACGGGACATTTCGTTACGTCGTGGTGGATTTCTGATTTCATAAGAGAATCGGCAGAGCTATCAGGATTCACCGAAAAGCAATCTCGCTGGTTGGGAGTTCTGTATCCTACAATGTTCATGACATCAATAGAGGTGATGGATGGATTTTCGGACGGATGGGGATTTTCAACTGCCGATTTGCTTTCTAATTTCGGAGGAATTGCGTTTTCGTACATTCAATCGGAATCGGATTTTTTAGATCAGTTTAATTTGAAATATTCTTGGAATGCAGGAGGTTTCAGTCAGTACCGTCCAAATTTATTGGGCAGCAATATCCCTGAAAGGATGCTCAAAAACTACAATGAGCAAACGTATTGGCTTTCAATTCCTCTCAATCTATTTCACCACAAAATCCCGCCGTGGTTATGTGTTTCATTGGGTTACGGTGCACATGGATTGCTGGGCGGAACGAACAATATTTGGGACGATGGTGGTAAAGTGTTTAATTACTCCAACATCCCTCGAGAGAGGGAATTCAACCTATCGTTCGACATAGATTTACGGAAATTGAAAGTGAAAGGAAAGGCTTGGAAGATTTTTACGAGCGCAGTTAGATGGGTGAAAATTCCCGCGCCAACATTCTATTATAGAAGCCAAAGTGGTGCTGGATTTTCTCCAATTCGCTGGTAACGACACACTAAAATTTGCTCTCCAACGTAATCTTATTAATTGGCAAGCATCTAACTTGTTTCTGTTTGGATTAATTCGTTAAATTTGCTTGATTTGAGATCCGAGAATGGATATGAAAAAAAGATTTAAACGCAATCCCATCATTCAGCTTTTGAGCTGGTTGTTCCTGATAACGCCAATGCTCGGAGTTTCACAACTCGCACCTACAGCAGGCGACTGTTTGGGAGGCTTTACCGTTTGTGAACTAAATTATAATCAACCATTATCATTTACTGGTGAAGGAAATTTTCTTAATGAGATAGACCCTGTAGAATCATGCCTTAATAGCGGCGAACGCAACAATGCATGGTACATTATCACTGTTCAAACTCCGGGGATTTTTGGTTTCAATATTCAACCAAATTGTGAAGGAGCAGATTATGATTGGGCGCTTTTCAACTTAACAAACGCATCTTGTGCTGAAATAGCGACCGACCCAACGTTAGAAGTTTCATGCAATTTTAATGGTCAAAACATTCCTACCACTACAGGAATGAATGATGGACCTAATCCTCAAGATGAACCTACAATTCCAGTCGCTGCTGGAGAAATTTATGCTTTGGTGGTGAATAATTTTCAAGGTACAAATCAATGTGGTTACATCTTGGACTTATCCCTTTCAACTGCAGGAATTATTGATGTTACTCCGCCAACGATTAGTCCGCTGCAAAATCAAGTTAACTGCGGCTCGAATCTGATTACTTTGAATTTTTCAGAATTTATTTCTTGCGAATCAATTACTGCATCAGACTTCTTTTTGCTCGATCCACTTGGTGAGCCGATAAATATTAACGCCCTTGAAAGTGTTGGTTGCGTGAATGGCGGTAGCTATGATAAAGAATTTACGTTTCTGTTGAATCAGCAGTTGTTCCTTGGTGGAGTTTACACCCTTGGAAGAGCTGGTTTAATTGAAGACTTGTGTGGAAATATCGCAGCCGATACCGAATTGGTTGTCTTTAACATTGATGCTTTCACTATCGCATCAAATTTTACAGCGGTCGATTGCAGAACAAACAACGGAACTGCAACAGCCACTGTAACTGGCGGTACTGCTCCATTTGTTTACAACTGGCAACCTGCGAATCAATCAACTCCAACTGCAACTGCTTTGCCATTTGGTTGGCAAGAAGTGATTATTATCGATGCTGATGGCTGTACCCAATCTGATTCAATTTTTGTTGAAGACAATAGTAATTTCACTGTAGATGTAGTTGTTATTCCAGATACTTGCTCATTCGGATTAGGATCTGCTTTTGCCATAGTTTCTGGCGGAGAGCCATTTACTTCTCCTCCAGCTGAATTACCGTACATTTATTTTTGGGATGTTCAAGGACAAGCCGTGGATACAACGTTTGTTGACAGTTTATTGACAGGCGATTATGTAATGGCTGTTCGTGATAGCTTTGGCTGTCGTTATGAAGTTGATTTTACAGTGCCCGACTTCCGATTTAATCTTGAAGCAGACTTTATTTTTTCTCCCGACGACAATCCAATTACAGGTATTCTTCCTACTGTTTCATTCCTAAATCAGAGTGAAAACGCCACAGATTTTATTTGGAATTTCGACTCAGGTGATGTTTCGACAGAATTTGAACCAGATTACATTTTTCCAGGATCTGGTACTTTCGACGTGAAGCTCATTGCACAGAACCCTTTTGGCTGCAAAGACTCCATCAGCAAGCCAGTAACGATCGATTTCTTATTGAACTTTTATGCGCCCAACGCATTTTCGCCTAATGGGGATTTTGTAAACGATACCTTCAATGTTGTTGCTTCGGGAATCTTTGACTCTACTTTCACCATGACAATTTTCGATCGATGGGGCAGTGAAGTTTACACTACAAACGACAAACGTTTCGGGTGGGATGGAAAAGGAACTAGATCTGGGAAGTATTTACCCGGTGGAACTTATGTTTACAGGGCATTTTTCTACGATCAATCAGGCAAGAAGCATTTGATGACAGGCAAAGTCTTGTTGATCGGTTAAAGCGAGATTGTTAAACCATCGTAGGCAATTTCTACATTCGAAGGAAGTTCGATTGATACTTTTTCATGCAAGCCCATCTGGTGACTCAAGTGTGTGAGGAAACCTTTTTCGGGCGCTACTTCTTGAATTAAATCAATAGCTTCATTTAAATTAAAATGCGAAATGTGGGGCTCTCTTCTCAAAGCATTCAGCACGAGGAATTTTACGCCTTTCAACTTTTGAAGTTCAGTTTCTGATATTGAATTCGCATCAGTGATATAAGCGAAATCACCAACCCTAAAACCTAAGACGGGCATTTGATAATGCATCACTTGAATTGGTTGAATCGTTTCTCCAAACAATTCGAAAGGTTGGTTTTCTATACGATGAAGGTTCAATAATGGAATGCCTGGATATTTGAAATCAGAAAAGATGTATGAAAACTCCCGCCTAATAGCGGCTTCTACAGCATCAGTTAAGTAAACATCCATGTGCCGCTTCATGATGAAGTTAAATGCCCGTACGTCATCTAATCCAGCTACGTGGTCTTTGTGTTCGTGGGTAAACAACACCGCATCTAAACGACTAACCTTATATTTAAGCATTTGCTGACGAAAATCTGGTCCTGTATCGATAACTACAGCTCGATCGTTGTATTCTATCAACACAGAGCATCTGAGGCGATTGTCTTTCGAATCCAAAGACATACAAACCTCACAGCGGCATCCAATTACAGGTACTCCCTGTGATGTTCCAGTTCCTAGGAATGTAATCTTCATAACTTCAAACGTACATCAAATCAATTCAACGCCCAAAAGGAAAATCATGTAGTGAAAAGAATTGTGTAAGTTGAATTTTGAGTTGGTAAAATTGTGCAATCGATTAGTTTGATTTTCTTTGCAATTGAACGTCCATGAAATACTACATCATAGCCGGAGAAGCTTCTGGTGATTTGCACGCATCAAATTTGATGAAGGAATTGTTGTCTCGCGATACTGCTGCAGATTTTCGATTTTGGGGTGGTGATCGTATGCAAGCAATAGGTGGCACGTTGGTGAAGCATTATCGCGATTTGGCATTTATGGGTTTTGTGGAAGTCATTGCTAATCTTCCAACGATCCTTAAGAATTTGGATTTCTGTAAAAAAGACATCTTACAATTTGAGCCTGATGTTGTGATTTTAGTTGATTATCCTGGTTTTAACCTCAGAATATCAACCTTCACAAAATCAAAGGGCATCAAAACATTTTACTATATATCACCTCAGATTTGGGCTTGGAAACAAAGTCGTGTACATCAAATTAAGCGCGACGTTGATGAAATGTTTGTAATACTTCCATTTGAAAAAGAATTTTACCAGAAGTTCGGAATGGAAACACATTTTGAAGGCCATCCTTTGTTGGATGCTATGAAGGAGATTCCGAACGTTGACCAGTTCCGTAAGAATCATCAATCAGAAGGACAAGATATTATTGCTCTGCTACCTGGAAGCCGGAAGCAGGAGATTAAGAAAATGCTTCCTATTATGTTGGAAGCAGTTTCAAAACATCCCGAATGGAAGCCAATTATAGCTGGTGTTTCGGTACACGATTTTAAATTCTATCAGGAAATTGCAGGAGAAAAGCCTATTCAGGTAGTTTTTGGTGAAACATATCAGCTATTATTAAATGCAAAAGCAGCAGCTGTTACATCTGGAACCGCCACGCTGGAAGCCGGTTTGTTTGGCGTTCCTTTAGTAGTCTGCTATAAAGGTGGAAACATTTCATATCAAATTGCAAAAAGACTAATCAAGGTAAAATACATTTCGTTGGTTAATTTAATTTTAGATTTTCCTGCAGTTAAGGAACTTATTCAGGATCAATTAACGGCTAAGAGTTTAGAATTAGAACTGATTAAAATCACCGAAAATACTGAGGAACGGAAATCAATTCTTAGTAATTTGTTGAATCTGCAAGCCATATCAGGAGGAGAAGGCGCTTCTTCAAGAGTTGCTGAAAAAATGATTTCATTGCTAAGTTAACCGTGTGCTGTTGATAAGCTAATTCAAGATCCATTTAAGCATTTATCACACGAGTTAAATTTGTTGAATGAGATACATTATATATGTATTCATTTTGCTTTGTAATTTAATTCAAGCCCAACAGCTCAGAATTGGGTTGTTTAGAGCATCTGAATTAAAGAAATTAAGCTTGTTGAATTCTGCTGGTGAATTATCACTTCAAGCAGATTTTTTAAGTTTTACATTTTTCAATAATCAGGATTTTTCAATATCTGCTGTTGGGAATGATTTAATTCTTGATGCTGGAATTCAGCGACTAGGGAAGTTTAAAAAATTGAAATTCGATCCGTTAAATAAACAAGTCATTAAAATCGATTGTATCAATCCTGATTTGAAGGAATTGACCTACACTGGAGCGTTTGAAATAACTTCAGTTAAAGGAGAGATTAAATTGATCAATATCACCGACGAATCAAACTATTTGTGCGGAGTTCTAAAAGGAGAAGCAGGAATGAATAAGCCGAAATCCTTTTACGACGCCATGGCTGTTGTTTCAAGAACATATATGAAGTTTTATGAAGGCCGACATGCAAAGGATGGCTTTAGTATTTGCGACCAAACACACTGTCAAGTTTACAAAGGATATAGTCATTATCAACCATGGTTGGATGCTGTTATGGCTACCGATGGCATTGTATTAAAAAATCCAGATTTGAATGGCTATGCAGAAGCTGTTTTTCATTCGAATTGTGGTGGAATGACTGCTTCAGCAAAAGCTGTATGGAAGAACGATATTTCTGTTTGTGAAATAACCTTGGATTCTTTTTGTCTAAATGGTAAACATGCAACATGGGAAAAGAAAATCTCGAATAACCAATTCAATTCGACTATTGGAATCACAAACAATGTAATTGATCGCGATTCATTATGCCAATTTATTCAGTTCTGTCACACGGGCGAAAGACCCAATGAGTTTGCATTTGGAAACCTTGTTGTATCAGCAGTTAAAATGCGTTCACTTTTCTCGTTGCGTTCAGCTTGGTTTGATATAGAGTGCTTGAATGATTCAGTTCTTTTTACTGGAAAAGGCTATGGTCACGGAGTTGGAATGTGTCAAGAAGGCGCAATAGAAATGGCTTTACAAAACAAAGATTTCATCACAATTTTGAAGTACTATTTCAAAAAGGTAGCCATTGTAAATGAAAAGTTTAATACGATTTTGTATCGAAGAAATGTAACTGCTGATTTGTAATAATAATTACAGCAAACAGATTTTGTTGTTTCGGATTATAGCAATACATTTTTATTCCAAAGAACACAAAAAGCGATTAAGCCATCATTTCAAGTTTTTTGATCTTATATCATTTGGTTTTTAAAGTTAAGATTTCATTTTAGCCAATAAAGTTCTGGTTCAGTCAGAACTTTGTATAAATCTTTTTGTTCATAAGCTCAATCTTCATTTGATTCTGATAAAACTAAATCATATAGCGAGATTGTTCTTTTGTGATTTAATCCACCATTACCAATTTATTGGATCGATAAATAAGGAAATACTACAAAAGACAAATTGATTTGTGAACCTCATTCCATTTTTGATTGTTTCTTGAAGTTCACATCATTCTATTTTTCATTTTATCACGAAACTTAAAAATAGCGTAATCAGGATTTTAACGAGTGAAAAATTATTTCATTTTCAACTGAATGGATTAAATTAAAAAATTACATTAGTCATTGTTAAAATCATATAATGAGCAGTTTATGACTTATTACTGCATGTTGAGATTGGTTAAAATCAAAGATGTGTTTCAATTACAGATTATTCAATTAGGTAATTGCATAAGAAATCAGAGATTACTAGTTTTCAGGATGATGTAATTTATACAAATAGCTTTTTTGATACAAATGCACATATTTCAAACATCCTATTTATATCAAATGACAAATGTATTTATAAATATAAAAAACTGATTATCAGTAATATAATGTTTAATTCTAAATTAATTGTAATTATTTTCTTACATTAAAGTATTTAATATTAAATAATATGTATTACATTCGCTCAATAAATAAATAAAAATCATGGCAAAAAGCATCGCATTTTCTGCGGATGAAATGGGCGAATTAAGTTCATTTTACGCTCAGGAGTTAGCAGCTGCAGAAGAAAGAGTTAGAAATATCAAAACAATTCTTTCAAAAATAGGCAGCACTCCTAGTAAACGTGGAAGAAAACCTTCTGCAATTAAATCTGCAATTGAAGATTTCACTGAAGTTGCTGCGGCAAATCCAGCAAAGAAACGCGGTAGACCGAAAAAAGAAAAATCGGAAAAACCAGTAACAGGAAAAAAACGTGGCCGCAAACCAGCTGCTGCAAAAGCAGATTCGAATGCTGCAACTATCACGGAGCCTAAAAGACGAGGGCGTCCAGCAAAAATCAAAACGGCTCCTTTGGCTTCTGAGCCTAAGAAAAGAGGTCGTAAACCCAAAGCCGCTTCAGCTGCAACTCCAGTAGTAAAAGCAACTGGCGCAAAGAGAGGGCGTAAACCCAAAGTAGTTGCATCTGCAACTCCAGTAGTAAAAGCAACTGGCGCAAAAAGAGGTCGTAAGCCAAAAGCCGCTTCATCTGCAACTCCAGTAGTAAAAGCAACTGGCGCAAAGAGAGGTCGTAAACCCAAAGCCGCTTCATCTGCAACTCCAGTAGTAAAAGCAACTGGCGCCAAAAGAGGTCGTAAGCCTAAAGCTGTTTCAAATACAGCTGCTAATGTTGCACCTGCCGTTAAGTCAACAGGTGCGAAAAGAGGCCGTAAACCCAAAACAACAGCTGTTGCTGTAGCAGCGGTGTCGAAAGTAGCTGGTAAGCGAGGAAGAAAGCCGAAAGCGGTTTCTGGCGCGTCTTCAAAAGCTGCGGTGGCAAAGGTTTCTGTGCCTGCTAAAGTTAAGGTTGCAAAACCTGCTAAAGTGGCTAAGCCCGCAAAAGCGCCTAAAGCAGTAAAGGTTGCTAAACCGAAGGCAGAGAAAAAGGTTAAAGCTGTTAAAGAAGTAAAAGCAAAAGCAGTTAAACCAGCTATGGTTGTGAAAGCAGCTAAAGTGGTTAAGGCCGCCGAGTCAACCCTTCCTAAAAAAGAGCATTACCGAGAATTCATTGTAGTATTCCTTACAAAAGAAGGTAAATTCTTAAATACAGACGAAATGGTTTCTGCAGGTATTAAGGAATTTAACTTAAAAGGTAAAGAAAAGGATTCTGCAAAAACTGCAATTCAGTCTGCTTTAAATGGATTAAACGCCGACAATAAAATTATTCGTCGTCGGAAAGACAAAGACAGACAAGCATATTGGGCTGCCTTAGGAACCAATGACGCGGGTTATATGATTTAATCAAATTTCCTTATAAATTTAAAAGGTGCAGCTTGTTCTGCACCTTTTTTTTTGCCATTTTTTAATTCTTATGAACACTGCCTAAAATGAATGGGCCTGTTCACTATTTTCGCCAAATGACAATCGAAATCACCGAAGCAGTTCCCTCTGATGTAAACGACATTCATCGCTTGATTTTTGAATTAGCAACTTTCGAAAGAGCCCCAGAAGAAATGGTTATCACACCTGAAATTCTTTTGAATGATGGCTTCGGGCAGAATAAAATCTTTACATGTTTTGTTGCGAAAATCAACAAGGAAGTAATTGGAATAGCACTGCTTTACACGAAGTATTCAACTTGGAAAGGAAAATGTATTTTTCTAGAAGATATCGTTGTAACTGAGAAATATCGATCCCAAGGAATTGGAAGCAAACTATTTAAACGCTCAATTCAATTCGCAAAAGACCAAAATGCCGGCCGATTAGAATGGCAGGTATTAGATTGGAACGAGCCAGCAATCAATTTTTATAAGCATTTTCAAGCTACACTCGATCCAACTTGGATCAATTGTAAATTTACTAGAGAGCAGTTAGAGCTAATTGAATTCGAAGCATGAAAGTATTTAAATTCGGAGGTGCATCTGTAAAAGATGCAGAAGGTGTAAGAAATGTTGCTGCGATTGTTTCTGCCAATTTGAATGATTCGCCATTTATCGTTGTTTCTGCAATGGGTAAAGTTACCAATGCATTAGAGGAAATCTGTAATTCTTATTACCAGAAGAACGATGATTTACATCAATTAATTGAAACACTCAAACAAAAGCATTTTGAAATTGCTGCATCACTTGTTCCTAAAAATGATCCTGTTTTTGATGACTTAGAAAACATCTTTGCTGAACTGTATTGGGCAGTAGAGGAGGAGCAGATTAAAGCATACGACTACGAATACGATCAAATCGTTTCTGCTGGAGAAATGTTAAGTACTAGGATCGTTGCAGCTTATTTAAATCATATAGGAATTCCAGTGCAGTGGCTCGACGCAAGAGATTTAATTAGAACCGATGAAACTTTTCGAGAAGGCAATGTGGATTGGGAATTTTCCGCGAATAAAATTACAGCCGCATGGCATGATCTACAGCTCAATAATCCGGGTGCATGCATCTTAACTCAAGGTTTTATTGGTGGAACGTCAGACAATTTTACAACCACACTTGGAAGAGAAGGTTCAGATTATTCAGCGGCAATTTTTGCACATTGTCTAAATGCCGAAGAAGTAATTATTTGGAAGGATGTTCCTGGTGTGCTCAACGCAGACCCCAAAGAGTTTCCAGAAGCTGTATTGCTTAATGAGATATCATATTATGATGCAATAGAATTGGCATACTTCGGAGCCACAGTTATTCATCCCAAGACACTGAAACCTTTACAAAATAAGAATATTCCGCTACGTGTAAAATCATTTTTACACCCCGATTTACCTGGAACTGTAATTGGTAAAGACGATTTTAAAAATACCATCCCTACTTTCATCTTCAAGAAAAATCAGGTATTAATCTCCATTTCACCACGTGATTTTTCATTTATCATTGAGGAAAATATTCGCGATATTTTTGAGCAGCTTTCAGAAAGAAGAATTAAAGTGAACCTTATGCAAAATTCAGCGCTTAAGTTCTCCTTGTGTGTAAACGAAAGCAATGGAAAATTGAAAGAATTTATCGATGTGTTGAGTCAACGATATAAAGTCCTTTACAACGCAGATTGCGAATTGATTACGATCAGAAATTATACCGAGGAACTATCTAAAAAACTCAGCAACAATAGGCAAGTCTTGGTCGAGCAAAGAAGCCGAAATACACTTCAAATGGTTACCACAAACATCAATTCATAAAACCCATCAATATGTCATCTGGATACTTCATTCACAATGCCACCATCATCAACGAAGAAAAGCGCTTTCGTGGATGCATCAAATTGAAAGGCCAATTCATCGAAAAGATTTACGAAGGGCCTGCTTCTGCAGAGGAAAACCTTAAGAATTATACTGTTATCGATGCAAAAGGTAAATGGTTGATTCCCGGTTTTATTGATGATCAAGTGCATTTTCGTGAGCCTGGTTTAACAAACAAAGGTGATTTGTATACCGAGCCGAAATCTGCAGTGGCAGGTGGAATCACCAGTTTTATGGAAATGCCAAATACTGTTCCTGCTGCAATATCCCAACAGTTATTGGCTGATAAATATGTAATAGCTGCCGAAAAATCACTTGCGAATTACAGTTTTTATATAGGTATCGCGAACGACAATCTCGATCAATTAGTAAAAACTGATCCTACATCAGTTTGTGGAGCTAAAATCTTTATGGGTTCTAGCACTGGAAATCTAGTGGTTGATAATCCTTCTTCTCTCGAAAATATCTTCAGGGAAGTAAAATTGCTTATTGCTAGTCATTGCGAAGACGACCCTTTGATCAAGCAGAATCTGAAGCATCTACAAGAAACATACGGTGATGATATTCCGGTACAAATGCACCCTGTAATTCGTAATACTGAAGCTTGTTACCGCTCTTCGTCGCGTGCAATTGAAATGGCCGAAAAATTTGGAACAAGATTGCATATCCTTCACATCTCAACCGCTAGAGAAACAGAGCTTTTTAGGAACGATATTCCCTTGTCGGAAAAGAAAGTTACCGCAGAAGCCTGTGTTCACCATTTGTGGTTTTCTGAGGGAGATTACTTAACAAAAGGGAATTATATCAAATGGAATCCTGCAATTAAATCTATAGCAGATCGAGATGCCGTAAGACAAGCTCTGATAGACGGGCGAATTGATGTTTTAGCAACCGATCATGCACCGCATACAATTGCCGAAAAAAAGAATCCTTATTTAACCGCTCCATCGGGTGGACCACTCGCTCAACATGCCATGCAAGCCTTATTTGAAATGGCTTTTCAAGGGATTTTTACACCCGAATTTATTGTTTCAAGATATGCACACAAAGTGGCCGATTTGTTTTCAATAGATCGGAGAGGCTACCTGCGTGAAGGCTATTTTGCCGATTTAGTGCTTGTAAATCCCGACGATCCACAAATCGTTACTGAAGATTCAATTCTGTCGAAATGTGGTTGGTCGCCTTTTATGGGCACAACTTTTAAAGCCAAAGTGGAAAAGACATTTATTAATGGCAATTTGGTTTACGACAATGGTATCTTTGATGAAAGTTCCCGTGGAATGCGTTTAATGTTTAACCGATGAGATTTTGTCTTCTGTTTTTTGTGCTTTTCACCACGTTATTTTCTTCCTGCGGAGGAAGGGAGTCAACACCTGAAGGAATTCTTCCAGATTCAGTAATGACTGATATATTGGTTGAAATATCGATTGTTGATGCAGCCTACAATTACAGTATTTCCAAGCCAGATGCAGCAAGATTTAAACAAGAATTCTTTTATGAGCAAATCATGAAAGATTTCAAAACCGACCGAAAACAATTTCTAGAATCCCTCAATTACTATTCAATAAACACAAAGCGTCTTCAAAAGATATATGAAGACGCTTTGGCAGATATCAGTAAAAGGCAAGTTCAGCAAGTACGTTGATTTTACTTGATAGAAATAACTGGGAGTTTAGTGTGGTATGCTAATCCTTTACTCTTTGAAGGATCGAATATCTTACCCAGCCAGCCGCGTTTGTGTGTAATGACCACAAGCATATCAGGCTTTTGATTTCTTCGGTAACTTTCAATCCCAGAATAAAAATCATTGTCGAACTTAGTTTTTACCAAGCGGTATTTCAAGTTTGTTAAATTGAATTTCTTAGCCAATGCTGGAATCTCTGTCTCTGGCTTGAATTTCAAAAATGCTTCGTTGGTAGGGAATGTAGGTTCGATATGAAAAATCTCTAACTCTGCACCAAGTATTTCAACAATTGGTGCGATTTGTTCTAAATCTTTTGAAACATGCGCTAAATCGCTCGCATATCCAATCTTCTTAATTGCACCCATTCTGTGTGATTCAGGAATCACTATCACCGGAACGGGAGATTTTTCAACCACTTGCGCAGCTACACTTCCAATGAACAAACGTTTTAGTCCACTCGCACCAGTTGTTCCCATTACGATAACATCAGCTTTCACTCTTTTTCTTGTTTCTAAGATGATGTCAACAGTGCCTACACCTGGAACAACTTCTGCTTCAATCAATGATTCATCAGCTTTACCTTTAAATCCAGACAGCGCCTTTTTTCTGAACTTCGACAAAGCATTTTTTGCATAATCAATTTGATCACCAGTAGTAGGCACGTAAAGTCCTGTGAATGCAGAATCTGGAGCCAATTCTAATATGGATGTTTGATGCATCAATACCACTTGCGCTTTAGATTTTATTGCAGTTTGTATCGCAAATTTCAACGCCTTCATTGAATTTGCAGAAAAATCTGTGGGTACCAGTATTTTTTTCATCGTTCGGTTAATTTATATATCAAATGTAGACTATATAAATCCCGAACTCACTGATAATCATCAGGCCTAAAAATGATTCTTGTCATATTTTGCCCAAATAAAAGTTACTCATATCAACAATGAATTCTCACACATTTTTCCGCTAAATTCCATCTTCTTTTCCCTCTAATTACTCAAGTGATTCATTTAACATTTAAAAAAATCACACTAGTCTGTAAGAATACATTATGGCACCAAAGCCCATTCTATTGAAAAGAAAATTTCGGTTAGTGAATATTTATCGAAGAAGAAAATTTCATAGTGTCAGACTAACACTTATATTCGCAACATGATTCAGGGAGAACAGATCCAGAAAATTGGTGTTTTGACCTCAGGAGGCGATGCACCAGGAATGAATGCAGCCATTCGTGCTGTCGTGAGAGCGTGCATTTTTTATGGAAAAGAAGCAGTTGGGATTTACAGAGGGTATGATGGATTGATTGCCGGCGAAATGAAAACGCTCGACAGTCGTTCTGTTTCAAACATCATTCAACGCGGTGGAACCATCCTGAAGTCGGCCCGCAGTGCTGAATTTAGAACAGCCGAAGGCCGCAAGAAAGCTTACGATAATGTGCTCGAGCACAACATCCAAGGCCTTGTAGTAATTGGTGGTGACGGAACATTTAGAGGGGCTGGAATTTTCTCTGAAGAATACGGGATTCCTGTAATCGGAATTCCAGGCACGATTGATAATGACTTAAATGGTACCGACTACACCATCGGTTACGATACAGCTGTAAACACCGCTGCTCGTGCAATCGACAAGGTTCGCGATACTGCATCATCGCACAATCGTTTGTTTTTCATCGAAGTGATGGGCCGAAATTCTGGACAGATTGCGCTGCGTAGCTCTATTGCTGCAGGCGCTGAAGCCACAATAATTCCAGAAAAGCCAATGGATGTTGAAGAACTCGTGCGCATCCTTGAAAAAGGAGCAGGACGCAAAAAATCATCCAGTCTTGTGGTAGTTGCCGAAGGCGGGAAACCTGGTCACTCGATCGACTTGGCCAAAGAAGTAAACGAACGGTTCGCATATTACGACACCAAAGTTACCATCCTTGGTCACTTGCTTCGTGGTGGATCTCCATCAGTAGCAGATCGCGTATTGGCTTCACGCTTAGGTGTTGTGGCTGTTGAAAGCCTCTTGAATAACAAATCAGCCGTGATGATCGGCATTGTGAATAATCAGATTAATTTTACCCCTTTCGCACAGGCTACAACCAATGTCGACAATTTCGAACAGGAATTGCTTCGCATCGCTAATATCCTGTCTGTCTGATATTCAAATGATTCAAACCAACCGAAATACCGGCCTTTTTCCGCAAAACGCCGAAATTTTAGGTACGCTCGGATTTTCTCCGCTCGAACAGAACTATTATTTGTCGGGTGGAGAAATTCATACATGGAATGGCCCTTCCCAAGAGGTTCATTCTCCTATTTACCTTTTCGATGAATCAGGAAATCACAAACTTCGCCTAGGTTCTGTACCCGTTTTTTCGGGAGACCATGCGCTTACAATCCTACAAGATGCTGTAAATGCTTGGAATCTTGGTCGAGGAGAATGGCCAGTGATGCGTGTTCGCGATCGGATAAAAGCGGTTGAACATTTCCTTGAGCTGTACAAGATACAACGTGAGCAAGTTGTGAAATGGTTGATGTTGGAAATTGGGAAGAATCGCTCAGAATCGGAACAGGAATTCGATCGAACATCAGATTACATATCAGATACAATAGAAGCGGTAAAACAGCTCGACAGAGATTCCTCAAACCTTGAACTCAACTCGGGCATTTATGCGCAAATTCGTCGCGGTCCGCTTGGTGTTGTGCTTTGTATGGCGCCCTACAACTATCCACTGAACGAAAGTTTCGCCACTTTACTTCCTGCCATTATCATGGGAAATACGGTGGTATTCAAGCCTGCAAAACACGGAATTCTAGTCATGGAACCGCTGTTAAAAGCCTTCCAAGAAGCATTTCCCCCAGGTGTAGTGAACTTCGTATATGGCGAGGGAAAAGAGGTGGTGAAAGCCATCATGGAATCAGGCAAAGTAGATGTACTCGCCTTTATTGGAGCGAGTGCTACAGCCAATCAAATCAAGAAATTACATCCCAAACCTAATCGACTTCGTTCAGTTCTAGGTTTGGATGCTAAAAATCCAGCCATCATTCTACAAGACGCAGATCTAGATGTAGCTGTAAATGAGTGTCTTATTGGAGCGCTCGCCTTCAACGGACAACGTTGCACTGCTTTGAAGATCCTGTTTGTGCACGAGTCTGTTTTACAGGATTTTATGCAGCGTTTCTGCCTCAAAGTAGAACAACTCAAAGCAGGTATGCCTTGGGATGAGCATGTTACAGTGACTCCTCTTCCAGAACCAGGTAAACCAGAATATTTGCATGGATTAATTGAAGATGCGCTCAGCAAAGGTGCTGCTGTTCAGAACGAAGGTGGTGGTCTACAATACCTAAGCTTCGTTTTTCCAACGGTGCTTTATCCTGTCAATAAGTCGATGAGGATTTACCATGAAGAGCAATTCGGACCGATCGTTCCGATTGTACCTTTCAGTGAAATCAACGATCCTGTTCATTACGTTACCGAAAGCAATTTCGGGCAACAAGTGAGCATTTTCAGTAATAATGCTGCGCAGATTGCAGAGCTGATCGATCCTTTGGTAAATCAAGTTTGCCGGGTGAACATCAACACGAAATGTCAGCGCGGTCCCGATATGTATCCATTTAACGGAAGGAAAGATTCAGCTGAAGGCACCTTGAGTGTTTCAGATGCCCTTCGAGTTTTCTCGATTCGTACGATGGTTGCAACCCGCGACAATAATGGCAATCGAGAAATATTCAACCAGATTCTCGAAAACCGAATGAGTAATTTTCTTTCCGACCAATTTTTACTTTGAACCTTCAACACACAACTATATGTTATTGATTGCCGATAGCGGTTCTACCAAGTGCGACTGGATGTTGATCCAGGACAATGAAGAAGCCATCAGCTTTAGCACAATGGGATTTAACCCGTATTTCCACAACGAAGCGGTTATTTCCAATGCGATCCGCCAAAATACCGAACTCTGTGCATTTGCCGAAAAAGTTACCATGCTTTTCCTCTACAGTGCAGGATGTTCCAGCAAAGACCTCAAACTTGTGGTAGAACGTGCGCTTCGCTCTGTTTTCCCAATTGCAAACATCTATGTAGACCACGATCTTGTTGGGGCGGCTTTTGCCACTTGGGACGAAAATCCTGCAATTACAGGGATTCTCGGAACTGGATCAAACTCTTGCTACTTCGATGGCGACATTGTGAAGCAGGCGAATTCAGGTTTGGGATTAGGCTATATCCTTGGAGATGAAGGTTCTGGAAGCTATTACGGCAAGATTTTACTACGCCAATATTTGTCAAACAATCTTCCTGAAGAAATCCATACAGTGCTTCGCGATGAGCACAAGCTTAACCGCGATATTATTGTGGAAGGCGTTTACATGAAGCCGCATGCGAACGTGTACTTGGCGTCATTCATGAAGGTCATGTCGGATAATAAGAATCTCCCTTGGGTGCAGGAAACTGTAAATCAAGGCATGGCGGATTTCCTTCGCACCCATGTTCAGTGCTACAAAAATCATCAGCGCGTTCCAACGCACATGATTGGCTCCATTGCTTTCCATTTTGAAGAAAATCTCCGAAATGTGGCCAAAACGATGAACATCGAAATTGGAACAATTATCAAGAAACCGATCTTCGGACTGGTTAACTACCACATGAAGAACCATTTCCATAAAAAACTAAGCTAAACCATTCCCTCAGAATGACCCGCATCAAACGTACTACAGGAACGTTCAACGAAGCCACTGGAAGTTTCAGTTCATGGAACGAAATTGACCATGGTTTTGCGTTCACTACCCAGAATGCTCGCATCCTCATCACAGCTTATTCACCAGAAATCATCCGATTCAGAATCAGTAAGTTGGATCAAGATTTTTCAGGTTTTTCGTATGCTGTTGTGGAGCAGCCTATCAGCTCTACCAGCTTCACATTAACCGAAAATGACTCTGCATTCGAGCTCAAAACATCCGCCCTGCGCGTGCATCTTTCAAAAGATCCAATGCGCATCAGCATTTTCGACAATGCAGGAAATCTTCTTTCACAAGACGATAAATCCTTTGGAACCAGCTGGTTGGGCACAGAAGTAACCACCTACAAAAAGCTGTTCGAAGATGAACGTTTCATTGGACTAGGAGAGAAAACCGGAAACCTCGATCGCCGTGGAAAGGTTTATGTGAACTGGAATACCGACCACTTTGCATACGACACCGATGCAGATCCAATTTACCTAAGCACACCGTTTTACATGGGCTTGCACGGTAAAAATGTATACGGAATCTTCTTCGATAATTCCCATAAAACTACCTTTAGCTTCGGCTGCTCCAACAATCGATTCTCCTATTTTCAGGCGGAAGACGGTGAGATGAACTACTATTTCATCCACGGAAATTCTCCTGCAAAAATCATCGAAAACTACACTTGGCTAACAGGTCGTATCGAGATGCCGCCTTTGTGGAGCCTTGGTTTCCAGCAATGTCGTTATAGCTACTATCCTTTCCAAGAGGTGCTCAATGCAGCGAGAACTTTCCGTGAAAAGAAAATTCCTGCGGATGTGCTTTACCTCGACATCCATTACATGCAAGCCTACAAGGTTTTCACTTGGCACAACGAGCGTTTTCCTGATCCGAAAGGCCTCATGGAAGAACTCAAAGCCATGGGATTCAAGGTTGTCGTTATTCTCGATCCTGGCGTGAAGAAAGAAGTGGGCTATCATGCCTATGATGAAGGGAAAGAGAAGGATCTGTTCGTTACTTATCCAGATGGTGAAGAATACAACGGACAAGTTTGGCCAGGTTGGTCGGCATTCCCTGATTTTACTCTTGAAGAAGCCCGTAAATGGTGGGGCGAAAAGATGCATGCGCTTACAGATGTGGGTGTTACGGGATTTTGGAACGACATGAACGAACCTGCAGCTTGGGGACAACATCTGCCTGACTTGATCGAATTCAACTACGAAGGCGAAGGCGGAACCCACAAGAAAAGTCGCAATGTTTACGGTATGCAGATGGCCCGCGCCACGCAAGAAGGAGCGAAGAATTTGTTGAACGGAAAACGTCCTTTCATTTTAACCCGTGCAGGCTATTCCGGAATCCAACGTCATGCTGCAGTTTGGACCGGCGACAATGTAAGTCACGATGAACACATGTTAGCAGGCGTTCGCTTGGTAAACAGTATGGGCCTCACTGGTGTGCCTTTCGCAGGATACGATGTAGGTGGATTTGCTGGAGAAGCCTCGCCAGATCTATTCGCTAGATGGATTGCATTGGGAGCTTTCTCACCGTTTTTCCGTTCGCACTCGATGGTGAACAGCCGCGACTCTGAACCGTGGTCGTTTGGTGAAGAAGTAGAAGATATTTCACGTAACTATATCAGTCTTCGTTACCGCTTAATGCCTTATCTGTACTCGGTTTTCTACGAATCCAGCCAGACAGGAATGCCGGTTTCAAGATCCTTGGCAATCTCCAATCCGTTTGATGCGGAAGTGTACCGCGATCCTTATCAGAATCAATACCTGTTTGGTCCGTCGATTCTAGTAATTCCAGTGAAATCGAATACCAATTTCCACCGTGCGTGGTTCCCAGCAGGGCAGTGGTACGAAATGTACACCGACAAGCTGCAAGCTGGCAATAAAGAAGAGGTGCTCGACTACACCAAAGAACTGCTTCCATTGTTCGTGAAGGCTGGAAGTTTGTTGTTGATGCAAGAAACAATGCAGCATCTCGATCGCGCTGATGACGCTGATACGCTTGAAGTTCATGTGTACACAGGCGCTGATGGTAGTTTTGATTACTATGAAGACGATGGTGATACGTATGCCTTCCAACAAGGTGCTTCAGTGGAACGTAAATTCTCGATTATTGGGAATTCATTAGAGGTTTCTGCCGCGCAAGGCGGATATCTGTCGCGCTACAAACACTGGAACATTTACTTCCATGGTGTGAAGCCCGAATCAGTGAAAGTGAATGGGGCAGCAGTTTCCACGGAAGCTTCTAATTACCGATTTGTAGAACCCGTTTCAGACTTCGATCCTTACCACGTTCCTCCAAAAGATCCGGTGCAAATTTCTGGCATCCGCTCAGTGAAAATTGCGGCATCCACTGGTGCTGTTAAAATAGAATGGTAAATTCAACCCGATGAAAAACCTTAGCTATCTGATACTTGCAGCTGCGCTCGGATTCCAATCCTGCGGTAGCAACGACAAACTTGAAGTGCCCGATAAACCTATCATCACTGGTTTGGCATCTTTGGTTACTTTGCCCATCGACACAGGCAGAATCGACTTGATGGATTTTGTGGACGATGTTGCACAAATTGACTCCATTTCCAAAGTTGAAGGTCTTGATTTTCAGTTTAAATCTGGTCAATCTATCCTGAAGATCAAAGCAGATCCGAAAGTGATGAAGCCATTTTCCGTAATGAAGTTGTGGTCGAAAGGTTTTGCTTATGCAATTCCGCTGAGACGATCAGTGAAGGTTTCGCACCGTGTAGTTCTGAAAAATATCCCAGAAACAGTTCAATCGGTGCAATTGGCTAGCGATATCAACAACTGGCAACCGAATCTCACCCAACTGAAAAAGTCGTCCGAAGGTTGGACAATCGACCTGAACCTTAATCCGGGCAAGTATTCCTATCAAGTGGTTACGGATGGAAAATGGTCGCTCGATAAGTCAAATCCTGACTCCACTTCCAATGGCATTGGAGGATTTAACTCGGTAATGAAAGTTACTGGTACAGATGATTCGAAGACGCCTTTCATCAGCACTGCATCCCACGAAAGTGGAAAAGTAACATTAAATGTGGCTAACGGTGCAGAAGAAGCGATCGTTTTGTGGGAGAATTACCGCGTTCCGCAAGGGGCCGTGAAGCTGGAAGGGGAGAAGTTGGAGATTACTATTCCAGAAGTAGCAAAGACTACCGAAAGATCTAGTTTGCGCATCTATTCTTACAATGCGGCAGGTGGAGCGAATGATGTGATCATTCCTTTAGTGAAAGACGAAGTGGCTGATGTTGCATCTCAATTAAAACGCGACGACTACCATGCTGCAATTCTGTACTTCATGATGGTTGACCGTTTCATGGATGGAGATACCAGCAACAACCAACCGGTAAAAGATCCTCGCGTTGATTTCAAAGCCAATTACCAAGGTGGCGATTTACAAGGAATCATGCAGAAACTTAAAGAAGGTTACTTCAAAGAGTTGGGTGTGAATACCTTGTGGATTTCTCCAATCGTTCAAAATCCTGAAGGAGCTTACCAAGAATATCCGGAGCCACGTCGTTGGTTCTCAGGTTATCACGGTTACTGGCCTGTAAACACAACTGTTGTAGATCATCGCTTGGGCTCGAATGAAGTGTTCGGAAAACTCGTTGATCAAGCGCATGGAGAAAACATGAATGTCTTGATGGACTTCGTTTCGAACCACGTGCACGATGAAAACAAGATCTTCAAGCAACATCCAGAATGGTTCAGCTCGATGTACACCAAAGATGGTCGTGTGAACATCCGAATTTGGGATGAACAGCGACTCACAACTTGGTTCGATACTTTCATGCCTGACATCGATTACACGAAACCTGAAGCGATCAATGCTTTCACCGATTCAGCTTTGTTTTGGGTGGAGAAATACAACTTGGATGGATTCCGTCACGATGCTACCAAGCACGTTTCAGAAGATTTCTGGAGAGCACTCACCCGTAAATTGAAAAACCGCGTTGCTGGTCCAAAGAATCGTAATGTTTATCAAATCGGAGAAACCTTCGGAAGCCGCGAATTGATTGGCAGTTACATTGGTTCAGGGATGATTGATGCGCAATTTGACTTCAATCTCTATTTTGATGCAAGACCTGTGTTTTCATCTGATGCTGAATCGTTTGAAAAAGTTGCTGCATCGTTGAAAGAGAGTGCGTTGTATTACGGAAACCACTCCTTGATGGGCAATATCACCGGAAACCACGACATGCCTCGATTCCTTTATTATGCTGGAGGTTCTTACCGCCAAGGCGAGGATGAGAAAGAAGCAGGTTGGAACCATGAAATCAAAGTGGAAGATCCGAAAGGCTACGCACGTTTGAAAATGCTTCATGCGTTCATCATGACAATTCCAGGAATACCAGTGGTGTATTATGGAGACGAAATCGGGATGACCGGTGCAAACGATCCTGACAACCGCAGAATGATGCGCTTCAGTGGTTTATCGCCAGAAGAAGCATCAGTAAAACAAACTGTAACGAAGTTGGGTAACCTCCGCAAAAACTCGATGCCATTGATCTATGGAAGCACCAAAGTATTGCAAGCGTCTAAAGATCAGTTGGTTTACATCCGTTCATACTTCGGTAAGAGCGTCGTTGTAGCGCTTAATCGTGGTGCATCCGCTGCAAATTTAGAAGTTGCACTTCCAGCCGGAACGGCTACCAAATCGGCAGAAGCATTCAATCAATCGAAAACCTCAGTGAAAGACAACAAGCTTTCTTTGACGGTTCAACCATTGTCATTCGAAATCATCACTCTCCAATAAGTTTATCCATGAGAAAAACAATTATTACCTGTATGTTGGGAATGCTGGCAGTTGCAGCGCAGGCTCAAACGGTTTCTCCTCAACGATCTAACCTTTCTACAAAAGACTTGAAGAACAAAGTTAACCTAGCAACGACGCCAAAATGGGCGCACGATGCAGTGATTTATGAAGTGAATCTTCGTCAGTTTACGCCGTCAGGAACGCTCAATGAATTCACGCCACAACTTGAGCGTTTGAAGGATTTAGGCGTGAAAATTCTTTGGTTCATGCCGGTGCAGCCGATCGGGATTAAAAACCGCAAAGGCAGTTTGGGTTCCTATTATGCTGTGCGCGATTACATGGCTTTGAATCCAGAATATGGCAGTATGGAAGACTGGATCAAAATGGTAAACAAAGCGCACCAACTGGGCATGAAAGTCATCATCGATTGGGTTGCAAACCATACAGCTTACGATCACCATTGGACAGTTTCGAATCCAGAATTCTATAATAAGGATGCAAAAGGAAATATCATTCCTCCAGTGGCTGATTGGCATGACGTAGCAGATCTCAACTTCGACAACCGTGAGTTAAGAAATGCTATGATCGAAGCGATGAAATTCTGGTTGCGTGCTACCGATATCGATGGTTTCCGTTGTGATGTAGCTGAAATGGTTCCTACAGATTTCTGGCAAGATTGTATTCGCGAACTTCGCTCTACGAAACGCGATATTTTCATGTTGGCAGAAGGGGAGAAGGCAGAGCTTCACAACAAAGCATTCGACATGACTTATGCTTGGGGTGTGCTACATCCGATGAACGACATCGCTGCTGGTAAGAAAACCGTGAAAGCCCTTGATGAATATCTGAAGGAACAAGAAAGCTTCCCGAAATCGGCTGTTCGTATGTACTTTACTTCAAACCATGATGAAAATACTTGGAACGGAAGCAACTGGGAAAAAATGGGCGACAAGTCGAAGGCATTTGCAGCACTTACCTACGCATTTAAAGGTATGCCTTTGATCTACAGCGGTCAAGAAGCAGATATGCGCAAGCGCTTGAAGTTCTTCGACAAAGACACGATCGACTTCAGCAAGCTTCCTCTGCTCGATTTTTATCAAAGGTTAAACAAACTCAAAGCTACCGAACCAGCATTGCTTACTGGAGAAGATGGTGGAGAATTGATTCGTTTGAACACTGGTGCAGATGAACAAGTGTTTGCAGTAATCCGCAAAAAAGACAATTCAAAAGTGTTGTTCATTTTCAATTTGTCTGACAAAAAAGTGAAGGCTAAAATGGACAATGCAGATTTGGCTGGCGAATGGATCTCAATTTTCGATTCAGTTGGAAAACCAGTTGCATTTAAAGCACAATATTCTTCAACTTTGGAGCCTTGGTCATACCAAGTTTTAAGATTTAAAAAACCATAATCATGGAAACTGCTACAACTTTAAAATCGGGCGTTGTTTACGGCCAAGAATTGAGTCAATTGTTACGTCACGCCAACGAAACTGGCTATGCATTGCCAGCGGTGAACGTAATTTCTTCGCATACTGTGAATGGCGTTTTAGAAACTGCTAGCAAAGTGAACTCGCCCGTGATCGTTCAGTTTTCGAATGGTGGTGCACAGTTTTTTGCAGGGAAAGGTTTAGACAACAGCAAGCAACAAGCTTCTATCGCTGGAGGAATTTCAGGAGCTCATCATGTGCATTTGATGGCAGAAGCCTACAATGTGCCAGTGGTTCTCCACACCGATCATGCTGCCAAGAAATTGTTGCCTTGGATCGATGGTTTACTTGATGCTGGTGAGAAATTTTTCAAAGCCAATGGGAAGCCGCTTTTCTCTAGTCACATGCTCGATTTGAGTGAAGAGCCAATTGAAGAAAACATCGAAATCTGCAAGCGTTACCTCGAAAGAATGGCACGCCTCGGCATGACGCTCGAAATTGAATTGGGTGTTACTGGTGGAGAAGAAGATGGTGTTGACAATTCACACATCGACAGCAAACACTTGTACACACAGCCTGAGGAAGTTGCATATGCTTATGAAGAACTCATGAAAGTGAGCCCGAACTTCACCATCGCGGCTGCTTTTGGCAATGTGCACGGTGTGTACAAACCAGGAAACGTGAAGTTGGAACCAAAAATCCTTCACAATTCTCAGGAATACATCAAACAGAAATTCAACACGATCGATAAGCCAGTGAACTTCGTATTTCACGGAGGATCAGGATCTTCGGAAGCAGAAATTCGTGAGGCAATTTCATACGGAGCCATCAAAATGAACATCGACACCGATCTTCAATGGGCTTTCTGGGAAGGTGTGAAAGATTACTACGAAGCCAACAAAGGTTATCTCCAAGGCCAAATTGGAAATCCTGAAGGCGACGATAAGCCGAACAAGAAATTCTACGATCCGCGTGTGTGGATGCGCAAAGGGGAAGACACTTTCCGCAAGCGTCTTGAACAAGCTTTCGCTGACCTAAACTGCATCAACCGCCGATAATGCCATCCCCCGAACGGGGAAATAAAACACTCAACCTTAACCCTGAACTTTGAGTACCTATTTTACTTGAAGTTCAGGTTTTTCTATGCTTATGTTTCCAAAAGTTAACTTCAGTCAAACAGCCGCTTTTTCTGCGCTTCAGTCTCATTATCAACAAATTTCGAAGGTGCATCTGCGTGAAATGTTTGCACAACAACCGCAACGCGCACAACAGTTATCGATTCGTTGGAACGACTTGCTGTTCGATTATTCGAAGAACCGAATCAATGCTGAAACCATGCAGCGTTTGGTGGCTTTGGCGAAGGAATGCGGATTGGAAGCTGCTATTGAAGCCCAGTTTACTGGAGAGGCAATCAATGCCACTGAGAATCGTGCTGTGTTGCATTCTGCCTTGAGAAACCGAAGTGGGAAGCCGGTTTTCGTGAACGGTAAGGATGTGATGCCAGATGTTTTGGAAGTCCTCGGCAGGATGGAGAAATTTGTTGGTGAAGTTCATTCTGGTGCTTGGAAAGGCTTCACCGGAAAACCAATCCAACATGTCGTGAATATCGGCATCGGTGGATCCGATTTAGGTCCCGTGATGGTTTGTGAAGCATTGAAGCCTTACGCAAACCGCAGTATTCAGATGCATTTCGTTTCGAATGTGGATGGCACGCACATGGCCGAAACCCTGCGCAAAATCGATGCTGAATCCACTTTGTTCATCATTGCTTCTAAGACTTTCACGACGCAGGAAACCATGGCCAATGCGCATTCTGCAAGGTCTTGGTTTTTAGAAATCGCGAAAGATGAAGCATTCGTTGCAAAGCATTTTGTTGCCGTATCTACCAATGCATCAGCTGTTTCTGCATTCGGAATCGACACTGGAAACATGTTCGGATTTTGGGATTGGGTAGGAGGAAGGTATTCCCTTTGGAGTGCAATCGGCTTACCAATCGCTCTATCAGTGGGTTACAAACATTTTATTGAGTTGCTCGAAGGTGCGCATGAAATGGATAAGCACTTCAGAACAGCCAAGTTCGAAGAGAATATTCCTGTGATCATGGCTTTGTTGGGCATTTGGTATGTCAATTTCTTCGGAGCTGCTTCGCAAGCCATTTTGCCTTACGACCAATACATGCATCGTTTTGCTGCATATTTCCAACAGGGCGACATGGAAAGTAATGGCAAAACTGTCGACCGCAATGGAAATCCTGTAGACTATCAAACTGGTCCGGTGATTTGGGGCGAACCTGGCACCAACGGACAGCACGCTTTTTACCAACTTATTCACCAAGGAACGCAGTTGATTCCTGCCGATTTCATCGCGCCAGCAGTGAGCCACAACCAACTGGGAGATCATCATGCTTTGTTGATGTCGAACTATTTCGCTCAAACAGAAGCATTGATGAACGGGAAATCTCGTGCAGAAGTAGAAACTGAGTTATCGGCTCGCGGCATGTCGGCTGAAGAAATCCAGTTTCATGCACCTTACCGTGTTTTTGAAGGTAACAAGCCCACCAATAGTCTCTTGGTGAAGCAGTTAACACCATTCATGTTGGGCGCTTTGGTGGCAGCTTATGAGCAAAAGATTTTCGTTCAAGGCGTGTTGTGGAACGTGTATTCGTTCGATCAATGGGGCGTTGAATTAGGGAAACAATTGGCTGGAAAAATTCTCCCAGAGCTCCGTTCGGAGGATGAAGTTTCGAGCCACGACAGCTCCACGAATGCCTTGATCAACACTTGGAAAGCTTGGCAGCACTGATCTAGCTTAGTGACGCAATGATCTCTTGCACTGCAACACCAGTCAGAATTGCGATTCCAAAACTGATCAACGTTCCAATCAATACGTATTCTGTAAGCTTTATTTCCTTGGCTTCGTTCAGGTCTCCGAAACGAAATACTGATTTTGCAGTGAGCAGAAAACCGATAGCTTCCCAGTGGTTCGTTAGGATAAACAGCAGGATAAATGATCGTTCGAGCATTCCAATGTATTTCCCAGCATTGGGCAATGAATTTTTCGTGAACTTCTCAATGATTTCTGACCAACGTCGCATCATCATCTGAATCACCAACGCCGCTACATTCGTTAACAGTACAATTGCCGTGGCAACCAGCCAGATCTTTAGTTCGGTGTTTGTATAACTTTGGTCGGCTAACGCCGGATACGCCAGCTTCCAGATCACCAAAATGCTGAGCAGGTGAAATGCTTGATCCAGCACAAACCAAGTATTCTTGGAGCGCTCCGTTTGAAGGTACAGTTTCATCAGGTCGATCAGTAGATGTATGACCATCAAGCACAAAGCTGGCAACCACGCGGAAGCTTCACCGATGAAGATATACACCAGCAATCCGTGGATAAGCGCGTGCAAATACAAAGTGGGTGATTTCGCTTTGCGTTCGATTTTAGCGTTCACCCAACTTAATGGTTGAAGCACAAAATCTCCTATGAGATGCGCTAGGATCAATTTGATGAGAACGATCATTTTTGTAGGGCTTGCTTAATTTTCTTGTTGAACGATATTTCTACAGCTTGGATTTCTTCGATGTGTGAACGCGTCCATCTGCCGCTTACCGAATTTTGTCGGATGCCTAGCATTTCTCCAATTTCCGTTTGTGTTGCGTGCGGATGTTTGAAAAACAATTCGACCAATTGAGCCGACGAGACAGTCCACTCATCCATAAAAATTCCGGCCAATTTCAGGTTTAAGTTGATGTCTTCATCGATCTCCTTCCAAGGCGTTTGAATGGCAAGGTTGACCTTTTCTTTGTTGAGTTTTTCGAATTTCTCGCCAGCGTTTACGAATGCCGGACCGTTACTTTCAGAAATCCGTTCGCTGCTATAGGTTTTTTCCCCAATACCAATCGACATTCTGACATCGATCGAGCTTTGCTTCTTTCCAGCATTTTCGGGTTCCACACTTTTGATGAGTGCTTTGATGATCAGCGCTCTTCTGAGTGCATCTTCAGGATTGGGCACTTCAATTTGGAAGAAATCGCCCCAAACCAATTCCCAGTTTTTCGGCGATTGGCCCCAAGTTTCAAGCAGTTGCTTCAATGGAAGCATCCACCTTTCGGGGTTTTGGATTTTTCTTGATGCGATGATGTCGCCCTTGATGATTGCTATCATAATACAAATATCGTTCAAAGTGATGATATTTCAAAATATCGTTAATTTGAATGATAATTATCTTTATCGTTATTTTAAACGATAAGTTACACTATCGTAGTAATGAGCGATTATATTTTTAGTTCAGTGGAAGTGCAAGGTGTGCAAACTTCCGTCTCGTTGAAATTAATTCTCAGTTCCAACAACACTTTTCGATTTTCGCGGTTAGTTGAGCGACACAATTCTTAAATGTCTGAAATTATTCGATCACCTTACAAACTGCTGCTTTTGGGCGGTTTGTTAACTTTCATCATCACTGCCTTTTTTAGCCATGGATATTTCCATGCAGATGAGCATTTTCAACTCTTGGAATTTGCTAACTATAAGCGTGGTTTAACTCCGGCATCTGAATTACCATGGGAGTTTAATGAGAAAATCCGTCCGGCGTTACAACCTTCCTTGGCTTTGGGTGCCGTAACTTTTTTGGGATGGATGGGCATTGAATCTCCATTTACCCAAGTGCTGATTTTGCGTTTACTCACCGCCTTCTTGAGTTGGCTTGTCATCTCGAAACTTGCGTTGCTCCTTGTTGATCAATTCAAGAATGAGTGGTCAAGAAAGTTTTTCATCTTTCTCTCTGTTTTATTTTGGTTTGTACCCTTTATCAGCGTTCGATTCTCCTCCGAAAACTACGCATCAATCACTTTTTGGGCAGCGATTTACTTTGTTCTTCATTTCTATAAACATGTTCCTAGGCAGTCGAACTACAAACTGATTCTTGCAGGAATACTTCTAGGTCTTTCGTTTTTCTTCCGATTTCAAATGGCATTTGCAATGGCCGGATTAGGGCTTTGGCTGTTGTTTGTGCAAAAGACCAATTGGAAAGAAATTTTCATGTTGGTTTTTCCTGCCTTGATCGTGATGATGATTTGCGTTGGAATCGACACATGGTTTTATGAAGAAACCGTTTTCACACCATTCAATTACTTCTATCAAAACATTGTCGAAAATCGCGTAGCAGAATTTGGCGAAACGCCTTGGTGGGATTACTTCAAACTGTTTATCGAGAAAGGCATTCCTCCCTTTAGTGTGCTTTTGCTGATCTTGTTTTTTGTTGGAGGATATCGAAATAAGTCATCCGTTTTTCTTTGGGTTTTCGTTCCATTTTTACTCGGGCACATGGCTGTTGGTCACAAGGAATTGCGGTTTTTGTTTCCGGTGGTATTCGCTTTTATCTTTCTCGTTTCACTCGGGATAGATGCTGTGTTGAATCGCTACAAGTACCGGAAAAGCTGGAATTGGTTGCTTATTCCAGTTCTCGCAATAAATTTTGTGGCATTGTTAGCTTATGCACTTACACCCACGCAGGTGATCATGAAATATTACCGGTTTTTGTATGATGAGTCTCAAAAGGCACCTGTTGTGTTGATCTGCAAAAATGAAGACATGTACCAAGCGGTTGGCATTCCAATATATTTCTACAAAACACCACGGGTGAAGGTGCTCGTAGTAAAAGACAATTTCGAAATAGAACAGTTTTTAGAAACCTATAAACCTCAGCATGTTTTGTTGTTGGAGGAAGATTTCACCTTGGATATAAACTACAAAGCGTACGAAGACAAGAAGCTATATTGCGCTTATCCTCAATGGATTGAAGTGTTTAATTTTGGAAATTGGATTCAACGATCACGAATCTACATGATCCACGAACTTCGGTTGAAGTCTTAAACGGCGTAGATAATTCGTTTGGATTCGAAGAAATCTTCCTTGAACCACTTTTGAAGCGGTACAATTTCAAATCTTCGGCCCGATAAGGTTGCCTCTTCCACCAAATCGCCTCCTTTAAGGCAGATCCATCCGTTGGTGAATTCGTTTTTGCTTTGTTTGATAAATTTCCCTTTGGTCCAATTCACCAGTTCATCCAATGGCGCTACGGCACGAGAAACGATGAAATCGAACTTGTCGGTAACGCGTTCCACACGACCAGCATGTGTTTTCACATTGGTTAACTCTAGTGCTTCAGCAACAGCATTCACAACTGTGATTTTTTTGGCAATCGAATCGGTGAGTAGGAATTCGCATTCTGGAAAGATCACAGCAAGCGGAATACCTGGAAATCCACCACCGGTGCCAATATCAAGAATTCTGGTGCCTGGAACAAACTGAATAAACTTTGCAATGGCCAAACCGTGAAGCACATGGCGTAGATAAAGTTCGGAGATGTCTTTTCGAGAGATCACATTAATCTTCGCATTCCAATCTTCATAAATTGCCTGCATTTGAGCAAATTGCCCTTTTTGCTTTTCCGTGATTTCTGGGAAATAGTGTAAAATCAATTCCATTCCTTCCATGAAAAAGCCTCCGATCAATCGTATAAAAAGTGAGTAATTAAATCCGTTCCTGTTGGTTACGGATAATGTTGTAGAGGAATTCCCTACTTCTGAAAAGTTGTGCTTTCACGGTTCCAAGTGGAAGATCCAATCGTTCTGCAATTTCTTCGTACGACAATTCTTGGAAGTAACGAAGTTCGATAAGCGTTCTATAACGAGGTTTGAGCTTATCGACCAACGACCGCATCAAAACGTTCTTTTGCTTTCTGATCATGGTTTCTTCCGGATCTGGTGTTTCAGACCGAACGTCCATTGTCATTTCGCTGCCTTCGCCATTGCTGAATGTACGATCAAGCGATAGCGTAACAGTGCGCTTTTTACGGATAAAATCGATACAATTGTTGGTAGCAATTCTGAATAGCCAAGTACTGAATGCGTAATTCGGTGTGTACTGAGCAATGTTCTTGAAAGCCTTACCAAATGCCTCAATCGTGAGATCTTCAGCATCGTCTTTGTTGTTCACCATCTTCAACAGAAGAAAGTAAACGGATTCTTTGTAGCGGTCGAGTAATTCAGCGTACGCGGCCTGATCATGCTTATCCACAGCACGGTTCACCAGATGAATATCATACTGGGCTTTTGAGGAAAGATGTGATTCTACGTCCATCGTCTTTGCCTTACAAATATTGTGGAAAAGAAGTATATCGGATGAATGAAAAACCGTTGAATTATCTCATAAAACGGAGCTTTCCATCCCAGATCACGCTCGTCCAGTTTGATTGCAGCAGCGTGCAATATAATAATTTGAACCAATGCTCTTAAGAAATAACCTCCAATTAATATTAACACATTGTATTGTAGAATTAATCCGGCAATGAATGCCAAATGCAGTACGTACCACGACAGCGGATACATTACCAAGAATTTTTTATGCGAATCCTTGTAATGACGGGCAGTTGAGTGATGTCGCTTCTTCTGCAAGAACCAAGATTTCCAAGTCTCTTTTGGCTCCGAAACTGTGAATGCGCCTTTATCGATTACCACAGAAACATTCTTCGGTGTAGACACTTCGTTGATAAACAAATCGTCGTCGCCCGACCAAATGTGGATATGAGAGGCAAAACCGCGAACGTTGAAGAACAATTTTCGTTCGTACGACATGTTTCTTCCAACTCCCATGTAGGTTTTTCCAGCGAGTGCGCGAGCCATATATTGTACAGCGATGAAAAATGCATCGAAACGAATGAATTGGTTCAGCATGCCTGGTTTTTTCGCGTATTTCCCGTAACCCAACACAATTTCCTTTTCTTCACCGTAGCCGTTCACCATGTGCGTAATCCAATCGTGGCTGGTTGGGTAACAATCTGCATCGGTAAGCAACAAGGTTTCATATTTTGCGGCCTTGATCCCAATGGTTAACGCAAATTTTTTCCCGTGCTCACGGCCTTCCACTTCTTTAATCTCTCGGATGTTTAATTGCTTATACTCGCGTTGCAGAGATTCTAACAAGTCTTGACTTCCATCCCAAGAGCAATCGTTTACCACAATTACCTCATAATTCGGGTATTCCTGTTGAAGCACCAACGGAAGGAAGTTTTTTAAGTTGTCTTCCTCATTTCGCGCGCAAATTACCACCGACACAGGAGGATAGCTCACTGGATGCGGTTTGAGTTTATAAAACGATACTTTAATATATGTAATCAGGTAATAGCCAATCTGCACGAGCAGCATTAAGCCAAACACGATTAATATCGACAATTCCCAGCGTAAGGTAAAATCAGGTAACATCATCCTTATTGAAGCCTGCAAAAGTAGAATGAATGATCATTCAAAAACTGCATCCTATTCGGCTATCTTTGCGCAACTTTTTAACAACGCATGCAATTTACTCTCGCAGCTACCGATAGCCACTCATCTGCCCGTGCAGGTGAACTTACAACCGCCCACGGAAATATTCAAACTCCGATCTTTATGCCAGTTGGTACCGCTGGAACGGTGAAGGCTGTGCATCAGCGCGAGCTAAAAAACGACATCAACGCCGATATCATTTTAGGCAATACCTATCATTTGTATTTGCGTCCGGGTGTTGATACTTTGCAAAAAATCGGTGGCTTACATAAATTTAACGGATGGGATCGTCCGATTCTTACCGACAGTGGCGGCTACCAAGTTTTTTCGCTTTCCGATCGTCGAAAGATTACCGAAAAAGGAGCCGTTTTTCAGTCGCATATTGACGGCTCAAAACACCTGTTTTCTCCCGAAACGGTGATGGATATCCAACGGAAAATTGGGGCCGACATCATCATGGCGTTCGATGAATGTACGCCTTGGCCTTGCGATTTCAAGTATGCTCGCGCATCGATGGAAATGACGCATCGCTGGTTGGATCGATGCATCGCACAATTGGAAATTTCGCCCGAACTATATGGTTATGAGCAGAATCTGTTTCCAATTGTACAGGGCAGCACTTACGATGATCTTCGCCAAGAAAGCGCCGAATATATTGCATCGAAAAACCGAGCAGGCAACGCAATTGGTGGTTTATCAGTGGGTGAACCAGCGGAAGACATGTACAGAATAGCAGATCAGGTGTGCCGTATTTTACCGAAAGACAAACCACGGTATCTGATGGGCGTAGGAACTCCTGAGAATATCTTGGAAGGAATTTCCTTGGGAATCGATATGTTCGATTGCGTGATGCCAACTAGAAACGCCCGAAACGGGATGCTTTTTACATCCGAAGGCATTATCAACATTCGAAATGAAAAATGGAAAAACGACTTTTCTCCAGTTGATCCAATGGGACACACTTACGTGGATGGTGATTATTCGAAAGCATATCTTCGCCACTTGTTTATTGGAAGCGAATACCTCGCGGGAATGATTGCCTCGGTGCACAACTTGGGCTTTTATCTCTGGTTGGCGCGCGAATCGAGAAAACACATTATCCAAGGCGACTTCGCCACATGGAAAAATGCAATGGTTAAAAAAGTTAAGCAGCGTCTCTGAAATGAAGTTTTTTAAAATCATCGACCGCTATATCATTGGTAAATTTCTGGGAACATTCAGCTTTACGATTATGCTGATTGTTCTCATTGCAGTGATTTTCGATCTTACTGAGAAGGTGGACGATATTTTCGAAAAAGACATTCCCGTTTCCGAATTGGTGATGGATTATTATGTGAATTTCATCCCATATTTCGCTAATTTATTTACACCGCTTTTCGTTTTCATTGCAGCAGTATTCTTCACTTCACGAATGGCGAGCAGAACCGAAATCGTTGCCATTTTAAGCTCTGGAGTTAGTTTTGGACGTTTGCTGAGACCTTACATTTTTTCGGCAGCCTTAATTGGGTTGATGTCGTTTTTACTCAACAGTTTTGTGATCCCAAGAGCGAACGCACAAAGGCTGAAGTTTGAGTACAAGTATTTGAAATACAATTGGAAACGGAACTACAACAATTTACATCGCCAAATTTCCCCCGGCACATTTATTTATCTCGACACCTATACAAAAAGCACGAAAACTGGATACCGTTTCACCATTGAGAAACTTCAAGACCGCAAAATGCTCTACAAATTATCGTCGGACTATTTGAAATGGGACTCAATAGGGCAGAAGTGGACACTAGAGAATTATGTGTTTCGAAAATTTAATGGGAAAAACGAAAGCATAAAAATTGGTGCAACACTCGATACCACGTTTAATTTCAAGCCTGCCGATTTCGACATTGCAGATGATGATGTAGAAATGATGAATATTTTCGAATTGAACGGCTTTATTGAACGTGAACGATCTAAAGGAAGCGAGTTTATCGACTACTATGTTTTGGAGAAACATCGTCGATTGGCAAATCCTGTTGCGAATATAATACTCACGTTAATTGCCGTGGCGATGGCCAGCAGAAAGGTAAGAGGAGGAATTGGTATGCATATAGGAATCGGTATTGGAATTAGTTTTTCATATATCATGCTTATGCAATTGTCGTCGGTTTTCGCAACTGAAGGAGGCTTGAATTCTGCAATTGCAGCATGGATGCCTAATTTTCTGTTTTTGATTTTAGCAGTGTATCTTTTGCAAAAAGCGCCTAAGTGATTTGTGAATTTTTGTGTCTTTCGTAATGCAAATCGAAAGCATATTTGGTGATTTACAATGTTTTTTCGGTTTGTTTATTTTGCTTATAATTTTAAAGAGAATAGACTTATATACATGTTAAACAGGTTTTTACATAAATGTCATTCTCGTTTTATTTTAAATAGCATTCAATATACAGAAGAGAAGTCAATGAAGTCCTACTGAGTATTAACACTCATTTTGTAATGAATGGCAAAAATGTTAGAAATTCCTTATTGTATTTCTAACATTTAGTTAATTTTGCAGTAGAATCATGGTTGTTGAGACCAAGTATCTTTTATTATTCTTTAGAATTATTATAAGCTAACAGTATATAAAAGAATATTTAGTTGTAATAATCCCGGTTCAGTTATTTGAATTTTACCATATCATCACAAACCAACCAACATCAATTAAATTATGAGTCAATCACGGGATGGCGTCGTTAAAATCGGCGTCTTTTACGACGGGAATTATTTCCTGCACGTAAGCAATTACTACAATTATTTCCATCCAAGAAGAAGAAGAATCAGTATCAACGGACTGCACAATTTTGTTCGCGAGCAAATCGCCGAAGAAATGGGTGTTGATCACAGACTTTGTCACGTTGTTGATGCACATTACTTTAGGGGGAGAATGAGTGCATATGAAGCATCACAGCGGGGAAACCAACTTTATAATGACCGTTTGTTCGACGATGTATTAATGTCGGAAGGTGTAGTAACACACTATCTTCCATTACGGACGCGTGGAAGCCGAAAGGAAGAAAAAGGGATCGATGTTTGGCTTGCACTTGAAGCCCTCGAGCTTGTTTGGATGAAGAAATATGATGTCATGGTGCTCATCACTGCCGACGGAGATTTCGTTCCACTTATTCGTAAAGTGAATACCATCGGAACCCGCGTTATGGTGCTTAGTTGGGATTTTGAATATACAGACGATACTGGGCGTGAAATTGTAACACGTACTTCTCAAGATTTGTTGGAAGAAGTTTCTTATCCAATTGCCATGCATGAACTTATCGATAACAGTGTTACTGGTAAAGATTCATCCATTTCGCAGCTTTTCGTAAACCAAGAAAGTGCTCCGAAAACATACAAAAACATCATTGATAAGGGCGATGTAAAAGTTTCAAAAACACTCAATATGAAGAGTGGTTATGGCTTTGTAGCTTTTCCTCCAAACAATCTGTTCTTCCATTATTTAGATGTGGTTGAAGGCGACTTCAATGAAATTAAAGATGGCGACACCGTGGAGTTTACTATCGAAATTAACGACAAAGGAAATGAAGTGGCTAAAAATGTTCGTAAAGTAAGCGAACTAGACTACGATTTCGAAATGGAGCCAGAGGTGGATGTTGATTCTGATGACATCGACCACAACTATAATTAATAGCGTTTTGAAATAAATTCGAAAGCCGGAACTTCTAACGATTTTCCGGCTTTTTTTATTCAAATCTAAATGCTGAAGTTACAACTGAACTAATTTTTTGGCCATTATTTTCCAAAACACTCTGTTCAATTAAATACGCAACACTCGGATCATCCAAAACCTCATTGATTGATCTAATGGCTCCTGCCGGCACTCCATCTAGAATCAATTTACGCATCCAAAAATCCATTGGCATTTTTCCAAAAGCTTCGTTGAGCAGAATATTCAAGACTGCTCTGTTTTTTACGCGATCAGGGTTTTCTAAAAAACGAATGTCGTTTTGTAATTCTTTTAAATCTAAAATATTCAATAAAGCCTCAAACTGTTTGTTGTTTCCAATGGCCAGAACAATTGATTTCCCATCGCTACAAACGCAGTATTCTCCATACGGCGCAATGTTTGGGTGTAAAGTCCCGATTGCCGATGGAATCAAATCACTCATTAAGTAATTTGATGCTTGGTTCATTAAAGTAGCGATGGCTGCATCCTTTAATGAAACGCGAACTATACAACCTAAACCTGTAGTTTGTTTGTTCAACATTGCCATCAAAATCCCTGTTTTTAATTGGTGGCCAGCCAAAATATCTATAAAAGCAACTGGCAATTTCGCAGGATGGTTTTTACTACCTGTCATTGATAGATAGCCAGTTTCTGCTTGCAAAACAATATCATACGCAGCACGAGGATTTTCAGCTCCGAAACCATCAATTTGACCAATAATTAACTTGGGGAATCTCTCTTTTAGATCGTTTAGTTTTAGTTGGAATTTTTCATCTTCACCATACCGGAAATTTGTGAGGAGTATGTCTGCAGTAGTTAATAATTCGAGCAGTTTGATGTGATCTTCTTGGTTTTTTAAATCTAAAAATGCAACATCTTTTCCCTGATTAACCGAAACATAGTAAGCACTTAGCCCACTAGAATTTTCATTGCCATTTCTCCACGTTCTCGTTACATCACCTCCTGAATTTGGATTTTCGATTTTAATAATTCGCGCGCCGTGTTCTCTGAAAAATCTTCCTACAAATGGGCCTGCAAGAACGCTTGCCAATTCTACAACCACTAAATTATTGAATGTGTTTGTGGTCATTTTTAACTAGAACGGATAACCGATACCAAAATTTAAATTCACGTTTTTCAGAGCCATTCGATCAAACGACCAACGTTGTCCGAGTGGATAACCTGGATCGCGAAGTGGATGAGCTGCATCAAGACGAATAATGAAAAAATCGAAATTTAATCGAAGTCCTAAACCAAAGCCTACGGCAATTTCTTTGTAAAAACGATTAAGCTCGAAATTTGCGAGTTCTCGTTGCTCATCTTTTTGACGAAGCCAAATATTCCCAGCATCAATGAAAAATGCACTTTCGAAAACGCTGTAAATTTTTTGTCGGTATTCTAAATTCCATTCCAATTTTATATCTCCGATTTGGTCAATTCGAATTCCTGTTGTATCACGAAATCCACCAGGACCAAGTGATCTTGCAACCCAAGCACGAATACTATTGGCTCCTCCAACAAAAAAACTTTTTTCAAAAGGCATCACGGAGCTATTACCATACGGAATTCCTAAGCCAGTAATTGCTCTAAATCCTAAAGATGACCACTTATTGAAATACTTGAAAAAACGATAATCGGAGTCAAATCGAATGTATTGAGAATATGGTATTCCAAAAACGATATACTTTTCCTCGGGTGTGCCAGCATTTTCTACCCCTGGATTTTTGAAAAAACTTCTACTTCCATTTAACAATAGACCTGCAGTTTCAAAATTCCATTGCAAGAATGTAAATGCCTTGTTTTCGCCTGCAACTTGGCTGTTGTATGTTCTGGTGAACTTTCCTGCTGAAATGAACTGACTTTTAAAGCTGTTTTTTAGGAATAAGTTGTTGGAGTTGTTTAATAAATTTTCGAATGCTGGTGTTAAGTTAACATTCACGAAGTTGATTTCAACCGGATTGAAAGCCAAATTGATTCTTCTGTTTTTGTTGGCTGAAAATCCATAAATAGAAGTGAAAATCGAACGGTAATAATCGGGTCGTTGCTGCAAATTAAAGTAAGATGCAATTCTCGTTTTACGGTTGTTGGGACCTAAAGAATTTAATGCTTTCGGAATTTTTGGAATCACCAAAGAAACTTCTGGACCAAATAAAATCGTGTTGAACGGAAGGAAATCGGTAACTCCATCTTGGTTATTTTCATCAATATTTCCTAAAATTCGTTGAACCTCTAAACCTCCTGTTAAACGCATTTCGAAAAGTTCAAGGCCCTTCATCAAGTTCCGATTCTGATAAATCAAATTCAAGGCTACCCCAAAGTTTCCCGCAGTATTTGTTCCCTGAGTTTCGTATGTGATAGATTGTCGCGCTCTAGGACTTAAACGAATGTTAAGATCTAATAAATTAGTAGAATCAACTGGCTGAAAATTGAGGTTGATAAATTTAAATGCGTTCAGCTCTGCAATTCTTCGGTACGTTTGATCAATATTTTCTTTGCTATATAAGTCTCCACGTTGTATCGAAATGGAAGGCTTTATTGCTCTGGGTCTAAATTTCAAGCCATTGTTAGAAATATAATGTACGTTATCGAAATACAACGTGTCTTCTACAGCATTTGAATCGGGGCGTAATTTATAATCACTGGTGATAAATATGTTGTTAATTTTATATCTAACATGCCTCGATTCTATTGTGCTATCTACAAAACCAGGAACTATTTTATTTGGATTCTCAATTTCTAGTTCTAAATTAATTTTCCTTTCGCCAATTGTGGTATCGGCGGAATATTTGATGTAATTTTTTACAAACGAATAATACCCTTCATTGCGTAATAAGTTTGTAATTCTATCGCGTTCATTCTCTAAAATATCACTGTTGAAAATGTCTCCTTTCCTTAGTAGGCTGTTCGACCAATTATTTAAAAAGATTTCCTTCAAGGTTCGATCTGTAATATTGTATTCAATCTGGTTAAATGTGTAGGGCTTTTCTGCATTGATTTTATAAAATACTTCAGCTCTTTTTCTCTTAATGTTATAATCGATTGAATCTTCAACTAACGCGTTAAAGTATCCATGGTTTCTTAAGTATAATTGTAGCTGAACTGCACTTCTATTCACTTGAAAGGTATCATGAATCACAGGACTTTCGCCAATGCTCAACAACCAATTCGGAAAGCTAAGGGGTTCTGCCGCTAGTGCCTTTTTGCCTTGTGCTAATCTTCTTGCATTTTTCAACGCTCGTTTTTCGATGCGCACTTGGTAGCGTTTCTGAAAGCGTTCCTGTTTAACTAAACTGTAAACCTGAAGATGAAATCGAAACAGATTTATCACTTTTCTATTGGGCTTTTGCTTTACGTATGCCAACAATTGGGCGTCGGATATAGATGAATTATTCCCAATGATTCTATTTTTTTGCAGCAAAAATTCTCCTTCATTCAAACGTCTAACGGGGCTGCAGCCTAACGCCATCAACACAACCAGAAAAGTTGCCGATAATAGCACGCAAGCGGCCTTCGGCATTGAGGTTGGTTTTATGGTCATCGCAGGTTTATCGTACTTTTGAATTCTCAAATTTAACGGCTTTTCTATGCTCAGCAAAAACAGGATTTCAACAATTCAAAAATTGCATCAGAAGAAATTCAGGATGCAAGAAAATTTGTTCATTGCTGAAGGCGCAAAGATCGTTCCTGAAATACTAAGTTCCGCAAAGGACACCGTACAAGTTATTGCCACTCAAAAGTGGATAGACAGTAACCAAGGTATCTTGCTTAATCATCAAGTTGAAGTTGCTCTTCCGCAAGATTTTGAAAAGATATCCTCACTTTCAACTGCCCCTGAAGTGCTTGCTATCTGCAGCATTCCGAATGATTTACAACCTGTTTACGCGGCTGGTTCATTTGTTTTATTGTTGGATGCAATTCGAGATCCCGGAAATCTGGGAACCATTATTCGATTGGCCGATTGGTTTGGCGTAGATGCCATTGTAGCTTCAAGCGATTGCGTCGAATGGACGAATCCCAAAGTGATCCAAGCTTCCATGGGGTCATTTATCCGCATCCGGCCGTTTTACACAAATCTTCAAGACTTTATTGAAAAATTGCCTCAACAATGTCCTTTGCTAGCCGCCGATTTGGAAGGTGAAAATCTTTACACTTCGAATTTTATTCCCGAAGGTTGCCTGGTTCTTAGTAGCGAATCTCATGGATTAAGCGAATATTTAGAGCACTTGATTTCACGTAAAGTTCACATCCCGAGAGGATTAAATTCATCAGAAAAAACCGAAAGTTTGAATGTTGCCACCGCAGCAGCAATTTTTCTGAGCGAATTCACTAGAAGAAGAGCATTTTCATCACATTGAGTTAACGCGCAGCCATTAACTTTGCAGCATGTTCAAGTTAATCATTCGTCCGTTCCTGTTTAAATTCTCTCCCGAAAAGGCCCACTATTTAACGGCTGGAATACTGCATTTTATTCTGCTCATTCCCGGGTTTACTTGGCTTTTTCGAAAATTATATTTGGTTGAAAACGAAAAGCTTAAAGTACACAAGAAAGGTTTGTCGTTTCCGAATCCAGTTGGTCTAGCTGCGGGATTCGACAAGAATGCCACACTTTACAAAGATTTTCAGCATCTTGGATTTGGCTTCATTGAAGTTGGAACTGTTACTCCCTTGGCGCAATCGGGAAATCCTAAACCTCGCCTTTTCCGCTTGCCCAACGATCGAGCCTTAATCAATCGAATGGGTTTTAATAACGATGGTGTGGATGCCATGGTGAAGCAACTTGAAAACCGCCCGAAAAATCTTATCATCGGTGGAAACATTGGCAAGAACAAGGTTACTCCCGAAGAATCAGCCCACGAAGATTACCTTATCAGCTTTCACAAATTGTACGATTCGGTTGATTATTTTGCTGTGAATGTAAGTTCTCCCAATACGCCTGGCCTCCGAAATCTACAAGGAAAAGAACCTTTGCGGAAATTGCTTTCCTCGATTATGGATGCACGAAAAGCAAAATCTGTTTTTAAGCCTATCTTACTCAAGATTGCACCAGATATAAATGATCATCAGTTAAGTGATGTGATTGAAATTATTCTCGAAACTGGAATTGATGGCATTATAGCAACCAATACCACCATTTCACGAGATGGCTTAAATAGCAGATCATCAGAGATAAATGCTTTTGGTGATGGCGGTTTGAGCGGATGGCCATTAAAGGCCAGAGCCACCAGAATTGTGAAAATGGTGCGCGAAAAGTTAACGCCCGAACACCTGATTATTGGTTGTGGAGGCATTGAAACCGCCGAAGATGCGCTCGAAAAATTAGACGCAGGTGCCGATCTAGTTCAAATTTACACTGGCTTTATTTACGAAGGACCAGCATTGGTGAAAAGAATCAATCAAGCAATCATTAATCGATGATACATATTACTGAATGCCCAAGAGATGCAATGCAAGGAATTAAAACGTTCATTCCAACCGAACGCAAGATTGAATACCTAAGTGCACTTCTTCATGTTGGTTTCCCGGTGCTCGATGCAGGAAGTTTTGTTTCGCCTGCCGCCATTCCACAAATGGCCGATACTTCAGAGGTTTTCGATGCAATTTCAAAACAGGAATTCCTCACAAAAATTCTTGCCATTGTTGCCAATAAACGTGGGGCTGAAACAGCTGTAAATCATCCAATTGTTTCCATTTTGGGTTTCCCATTTTCTGTAAGTGAAACCTTTCAACGCAGAAACACAAACGCCTCAATCACAGAATCTTTCGGAAGGGTAGAGGAGATGCTTGAAATTTGCGACAAGCACCAAAAAGCCTTGGTGGTTTATTTATCGATGGCTTTCGGAAACCCTTACGGGGATGTTTGGAGTCCATTGTTGGTGGCAGATTACGCACATAAATTGGCAGAAATGGGAGTGAAGCATCTTTCATTTGCCGACACAACCGGAATTTCAACACCCGAAAGTGTGACTTCGCTATACAAAACTATCGCACCCGAATTCTTGGATGTTAGCTTATCGTTGCATTTACATGCATTGCCGCAAGATGTTACAGCCAAAACTCAAGCTGCGATCGAAGCCGGATGCACAAAAATTGATGCAGCATTAAAGGGATTTGGCGGTTGTCCAATGGCTGCCGATAATCTCACAGGTAACATGGCTACCGAAAAAATCGTAGAGTGGTGCGATCAAAATGGATTCGAGCATGGTTTAAATACCGAGGCATTAAAGGAAGCAGAAAGAATTGCTTCATTGCTGTTTGCTGAATACCATTAATTGATTTTGTAAGCTTAAGCAATTATTGCATTAACTTGTTAGTGTAACAATGGAGTTGATACTGGATTTATACCTTTGCGCGGATATAGAGTTAAGCTTTAATTCATAAAAGAATGAATCAAAGCAGAAAACATTACGACAATGCCTTTTAGATAATGGCAGTCGAACTTCACCGCAGCGGTAAATCTTTTACTGAAGTTTCTCAAGATTTAGGTCTTGAAGTAGGCATGCTTCTATGCGGGAATAGAGAGTATGAGAGCTTTTAAACACGAGTTTTCCCGGTTATGGAAAGAAGATCCTCAGCGATAAAGGAAGAGAGATTCTCGCTCTAAAGAAGTAGTTAAAGGTGGTTGAGATAAAACGTGATATTTTTAAATGGCAGTGAGTATCTTCTCCAAGAGCGACAGCAGTAGTACCAGTTTATAAAGGCTCATACTGGTAATTATGCTGTTGAGAAGATGTGTAAAGTGTTCAAGGTGAGCAGATAAAGCTTTATCAGTGGCTAGCAAGTAAGTCTTCTAAGTGGACATTAGAAAATAAATTGATCGCTTAGAAGGCCTTTAAAAGCATTGTGAACAAAAAGTATCGGTATTCACAACTGATTCAAAGCACGCTTTCCCTGTTGCTGATAATGTCCTGAATCGTTTATCAGCCAGAGACAGTCTGGGTATCTGACATAACCTATTTCAAAGTGAAACATTAATGGCTTTACTTAACAGTCGTATTGGATTTATTTGACAGAAAGGTGATTGGAAGGGCAATGAGCAATGCAATGACAGCAGAACAAACAACCCTTCCAGCTTAATCAATGGCTATTGGTAATAAACCGATTAATGAAGGATTGATTTTCCATTCCGATCGAGGAGTGCAATATGCTTGCAAGGACTTTAGAGATCGTCTTGGAAATAAAAAGATCATTCAAAGTATGAGCAGAAAGGGGAACTGCTCTGAAAATGCTGTGATGGAAAGGTTCTTCAAGAACCTCAAATCAGAGACTACTTATAGCAGATATAACTGAGAATTAATCGCTAAAACGACAATCTTTGAATACATAGAATGTTGGTACAGAATAATCGAAAACTTGCCACCTTAGGCTAAAATCACCAGAACAGTTTGGAAAACAACTATCAAATCAGCAGCTTGATTTTTTTGTCCGGTTTAATGTTTCCAATTCGGTAATTGATTTAATGAAAGTGAGATAATTACTGTGTTAAGTCTAATGTTGACCCAATAATAGACTAAGAAAAAAACCTAATTTTTAAACCAGTAAATGAAGCAATAAAAAACTATTTTTGAACATTAATGTTGCATTGACAAGTTGAAACTGGCAAATTGCACTTATCATTTGAGCCCTGTGTTTATGAAATTATTGTCTTTTTTCTTTTTTCTAGCAATTTCAATCTTGGATTCGGCAACCCTGAACGCCCAAGAAACAGTAATAAATGATCAATTGTATGTGAAATTTAAATCTGATTTTTTAACATATAACGATTCGATCGATCAAGAAAAAGTATGGAAGTTTCTTTCGAAAGAGTTAATCAATCAAGGTTTGGATTCTGCAAAATGTTCATTTAAGTTTAGTAAGAATTCTGACCTTAAATCTATTTACAGATTGTGGTTTGATACACCTATCGATGCAACAGAATGCAGTTTAAAGCTCAGTAGATTTTCAAATATAGAATATGTGGAATTCGTTCCAAAACTTTTGAAATTTTTATCACCTAATGATTTAGGGTCAAATAGTTCGAATGATGGTGGACAATGGTATCTTCACAAAATTAAGTCTCAAGATGCTTGGGATATTCAAACAGGCTCTTCATTTATAAAAGTTGCAGTAATTGATGATGCTTTTCAAACAAATCATCCTGATTTAAATGGTATTTGTTATCCTGGTTTCGATATTGCACATGAAGATTTTGATGTTCAACCTCCTAGTTCTGCCTTTGATCATGGAACGCATATAGCTGGTTTAATTGCAGCCAAAACCAATAACAATATAGGAATAGCATCGTTGGCTCATGGTGTTTTCATTTTACCAATAAAGGCAACATTCGACAATAATCCAGATGTAGTTATTGGAGGATTTGAAGGCATTGCTTGGGCTACTGAAAATCAAGTGAATGTAATCAATTGCAGCTGGGGATCTTCAACATTTTCTCAAACTGGTCTAGCGGTAGTAAACAATGCAATTGATTCAAACATCGTTGTTGTAGCAGCCGCTGGTAACTTTAATAATACTGTAATACAGTATCCAGCTGGATACAATGGAGTTATTAGTGTTTCATCAACCGGTCTTTTTGATGTAAAATCATCATTTTCTTCATTTGGAAGTTGGGTTGATATATCTGCTCCTGGGAACCAAATTTGGTCTACTAGTCCTTTCGACAACTATACTCAAAAAGATGGAACCTCTTTTGCCGCGCCACTTGTCTCTGCTTTAGCTGCCTTGTTAAAATCTAAAGACAATTCCTTAACTCCTTCCGAAATAGAATCGTGTATAAAAAATTCAGCCGACGATCTTAGTCTTGTTAATCCAGATTATGAAGGCTTAATTGGTGCAGGAAGAATCAATGCGCAACAAGCTTTAATATGCTTGGGCCTTGATTCAATAGACTATAATTTAAGCATTTCTAGCATTGAAAACTTGTCAACATATTCATGTGATTATCTTCAAAGTCCAGTTTTAACAGTAAAAAACGATGGTTTTCATGATGTTACTTCATTTAAGGTAAAAGCTCAACTGGATGTTGAATTACCATTTATATTCGATTTTGAAGGTGTTTTGGCTTCAGGAGATAGTATTTTAATTCAAATGCAAGAGCTCTCTCTTTCTCCAGGTAATCATGTTTATACTGTTTCCATTAATGAAATCTTAAACGATTCCTTTAATGATGTTTATTTGGCAAACAATGTAATTGCTAAGAATATTAGAAGCCTTTCAAACTTAGGGCAGGCTTTACCTTTTTTTGAAAATTTTGAAAGTGGTAGTTTCATTTCTAATCAATGGTTTTTAGTTAATGACAACTCTCCGATTTCTTGGGAAATAAACACATCCTTCTCTTTGGCCCAAGGTTCTAAAGTAGCAAGATTAAATTATTTTAACGATGATAACAATTCTTCTCGAGATTTGCTCACTTCTAGAGTATTGGATTTTTCAGGATTCTCTTCTGTTGAATTGTCTTTTGATCACGCCTATCAAGGAAGGATTAATAGCTTAACAGATTCGCTAATTATTTCCATATCAGATGATTGTGGGTCTTCGTGGAACCGTCTTGCTGGATTCGGCGAAAATGGCAGTTTTAATTTTGCTACGTTGCAATTGAGTAATAGTGAATTTATACCATCGACTGATACATCTTGGTGTGGGCAACCAAATTTCGCCGAATGTAGCCAGTTTGATCTCACCGATTATGCAGGACAAACCAATGTTATTGTGCGTTTCGAAGGATACTCAATGAACGGGAACAACATTTATATAGATAACATCAATATCTCTGGCATACCAAACAATCAGCCGCCTGTTGCAAGTTTCAATGCCGCTTGGGATTTACCTGTTTGCAGCTCAAAACAAGTTGCATTTGCAAGTACATCCGCAGGTATTCCTAATAGTTTCCAATGGACTTTCGAAGGTGGAAACCCAGCAGTAAGTTCTTTGTCTAATCCCATTGTAAGTTACAATACAGAAGGAAATTACGATGTTCAATTGATTGTACAAAATGCTTCTGGATCCGATACTTTGTTATTGGAAGATTATGTGGAAGTGCTGGAAAATCCATTTGTAACTATCACAACTGATACAGATACCATTTGTGTTGGGGCGTCTGCAAATTTAACTGCCTCAGGAGCCTTAAGTTATATTTGGAATTCAGGTCAAGCTATGTCTGCAAACGATGGTGAAGAAATTACTGTATCGCCAATTACGAGTGCCAATTACATTGTAAACGGAATCACCTCGGCAGGTTGTGCCGATACTGCATTGCAGCGAATAGTTGTGATAACGAGCCCGCCGCAACCTTCAATAACTGTAAACGGGGGAACATTGGTCGCCAGTAACGGATCTGGTTACGAATGGTATTTTAATGGCGCTTTGGTGGAAAATGCAAATGAGCAATTTTATATACCTACCGCCAATGGAAATTACAATGTTCGTGTTTTTATTCCTGGAGGATGTTCAAGCATTTCGGGGATTTTTCCTGTGAATTTCGTTGGAATTGATGAACTTTTAGACATCGATAGTTTTGCATTGTATCCAAATCCCGCCAATGAAGCGGTTAATTTTTACGTTCCTTTTGATCATCAGGTTGATTGGAATGTTTTCGATGCAAGAGGCAGGTTAATTCAAGGTGGAAATACCTCCCAAAGTTGGGTTAATTTAGAAACACGTGATTTTGCTGAAGGCCTTTATTTGATAAGGCTTTCGAGTACGAAAAGTGGAAATATTTCAGTCAAATTTGTTGTAAAACACTAATCGTTTTCTGTAACGATATTAGCAAGATCAAGTCCAGCTTTGCTGCCAATAGCAACGCCCATTCCACCCATCCGCACGCCGCAAAACACTCGATTGGAGATAGCTTGAATGATGGGCGATTTCGATTTTCCTAAGCCCAAAGTTCCAGCCCAACGATATTCAACACTAAAATCGATGTTGGGAATAATCATGTTTTTCAATAATAATTCGAGATGCTCCTGAATGTTTTCGGTTGTTTGGTGCGAATAAGTGGTTTCGCCCGAAATGTCTAAATTTCGTCCACCGCCTAACAAAATGCGATTGCCAAAATTCCGAAAATAAAAGTAACCTTCGTCTAAATGGTAGGTGCCTTGAAATTTCAAGGAGGAAATTGGCGATGTTACTAAAACTTGCGCTCTGCCTGGCTTTACATCCAAATCGGGAAGTAACTGTTGTGCGAATCCGTTTGTGGTAATCAGTAATTTTCTGCAAGATATTTTACCTGCGGAAGTGTTGAGTTGAACTGTGTGCTGCAGCTCTTCGAAACCATCAACTTGCACAGCGTACAGAACCAAAATATCGAGCTGCTGTGCTTTTTTGATGAGGTTGAACATCATTTTGCCTGTGTCGATCTGGCCTTCAGCACGGTTTAAAATCATTCCTGAAACACCGAGAAAGCCTTTGGAAGAAATTTCGTGATCAATTCTAGAGTAGACTGGTTTTCCCGGAATCAAGTTTCTGAGCGCCTGATTCATTTTCTCGAGAATTTCGAGAGATGCTTCAAATTGTTGGTTGTTGGAAGATCGAAAGATTTCGTAACCGCCTAAATTGAGCAGACCAATATTATCATCACCAAGATTTTCTCTGAGAAGTTCTAAACCTTTCCACCGGTTTTCGATGAGTTGAAGGACTTCATCTTCCTGCATGATTTTAAGGTCCGATACAATTTCACTCAGACTACCAAAACATGCAAAACCTGCATTTTTAGTCGACGCTCCATTTGGCAAAATCCCTCGATCTAATACTAGTATTTTGGCATGAGGGTTTTTCAGCCGTAATTGTATAGCTGCCGACAATCCAACGATTCCGCTTCCAACGATGCAGAAATCCACATGCTCGAACCAGGTATTCTGCTCCCAGAAACTGAACATGAAAGATGAACCTTATTTATTGAATCGTTTCCCTCTTGAGGGAAGTCTTGAAATCTGTTACGGCGTGAAAGAAGCCGAACATTAAGAAGGAGTAGAAAATATTCCCAAGCAAGTTGTAACCGAAAAACGGGATCCCCATTTCGTAAGTAGCGATAAGCCCAGAAAAAGTTTTCGGCATCAAGCTGTGTGCAGAAATCCAAGTTCCGAAATTCGAGATCAAGAAAAATACCAATGCCGAAAGGAATGACACATTTAATAGATCAGTTGAATATTTCTTTTGGAAAAATTTACCGGTGTTTTCAGTTGTTGATTTGGTGTAGTTTCTATTACCGAACCAGGCACCAAGAGCTGTCATTGCTAAAATTGAAAGATACACCAAGCCAGTTTCTGAAGAGGTGAAATATTCTACAGGGGTTGTCCATTGATAATTGATGAACATTACAGTAAGCAGATCGGAAATGAACATGGCCAAAAGCGGCAAGACAAACCCTAAAAAACGGTTAGTTATAAGAGCTCCTCCAGCAAGTGCAATGGCTGCCATTGGAGTGAAATTTGGCCAATGAGGTATTAGACGGAAAATAGCTGCTACCATGATCGCACTTAAAACCAGGATTATTTTTGGTTGATTCTTTTTCATACACTTTTTTGTCCGCTGCAAATTTAATAAGCTTTCTCAAAT
>CANHIS010000012.1 GCA_947460255.1 Bacteroidota bacterium | reverse complement strand
CGAGGCTCCAGCGATACAAGCAATCATCCGTTTTTCTTTAACCTTTTAAGGTAGTATTTGTATCCTCGGTTTTTGTCGGAGTAATACTTATTTAACTTATAGATGCACATTATATGAGCACCCGCCCAAAAACGATTTGTAGGTGAATATTCTTGGAGTTCAGTACGATTTACTCTGGCATCAGAAAAAGTGTAACCAGTTCTAAAAGTGCCAACCATGGCAAATGATTCTGTGAAATTGTAAAAACATCCAATTCCAATTAAAGCAGAGTATGTTATTGGACGAAAGTCTTGCTTTGTTAAGATGGGATAATTGGGATTGTCTACCCTGCTTTCCTCGGCAATTACATTGGCATTTCGAAGGAATGATATCTGCGGGCCAACATCTAATGTGAAACCTTGGTGGTGTGTTGGGCAAAAGTTAAAAAGCAACGGAACGTCGATATAATCCAATTTGGTTCGAAAGCGATAAAACACATTCGGATTTGCTGATCCGCCGCCTGGAAAAACCTTGTATGATTGTCCAATCCTCGAAAAATTTAGTTCGGTCTTGATGCCAAACATCTTTCGATAATAATATCCACCGTAATCAAAGTAAAAGGCGCCCATTAAACCTCCACCCATTGCACCTGAAAAAACATAAACGGTATCTTGGCCTTCGAACTCAACTTCCTTGTTGAAGAGATAGTTGTTATAATAAGACAAACCTCCGCCAATGTGCACTGTTTGAGCGGTCGCAGCAGCACATCCTGAAAGGAAAATATAAAGGAGGATAAAAACGCGCATAGAGGGGTTTTGCTAACCTACAAAAAAAGAAGGTCTGATGCACTTTTCTTTTAACACTAAATAAACGAAAAAAGCCCCTGAAGTAAGATTCAGGGGCTTTTTATTCAATTTGCGATGATTACATCATGCCGCCCATTCCACCCATTCCTGGGTTTGGAGCCATAGCTGAACCTTCTTCTTTTTTCTCAGAAAGTACACATTCTGTAGTAAGGAGCATTCCTGCAATAGATGCTGCATTTTCAAGCGCTACACGAGCAACCTTTGTAGGATCTATAACGCCTGCAGCAAGCATGTTTTCATACACTTCGGTTCTAGCATTATAACCAAAATCCCCAGTGCCTTCTTTCACTTTCTGTATCACGATTGAGCCTTCGCCGCCAGCATTGGCAACGATTTGACGAAGTGGTTCTTCTAACGAACGTTTCACGATATTAAATCCGAACGTTTCATCATCATTTTCGCCTTTAGCGCCATCCAATGATTCAATTGCACGAATGTATGCAACGCCACCACCTGGAATAATACCTTCTTCTACTGCTGCTCTTGTTGCATGAAGCGCATCGTCAACTCGGTCTTTTTTCTCTTTCATTTCAACCTCAGTAGCAGCACCAACATAAAGTACAGCAACACCACCAGCAAGTTTAGCCAAACGTTCCTGCAACTTCTCGCGATCGTAATCGGAAGTAGTTGACTCCATTTGTGCTTTGATTTGGTTTACACGTGCAGTAATATCTTCTTTCGCACCAGCACCATTAACAATTGTAGTATTGTCTTTGTCGATTGAGATCTTCTCTGCGCGACCCAAATAAGTAAGGTCAGCATTTTCCAATTTGTAGCCTCTTTCTTCAGAAATCAGTTGACCACCAGTGAGGATTGCAATGTCTTCCAACATAGCCTTACGGCGATCGCCAAATCCTGGAGCTTTTACAGCAGCAATACGTAAAGAACCTCTGATCTTGTTAACTACCAATGTTGCCAAAGCTTCACTGTCAACATCTTCAGCAATGATCAACAATGGGCGACCGGTTTGAACTGCTTTCTCAAGAATTGGAAGAAGATCTTTCATTGAAGAAATCTTCTTGTCGTAAATCAATATGTATGGGTTCTCAAGAACCGCTTCCATCTTTTCAGCGTCAGTTACAAAGTATGGTGAAATGTATCCACGGTCAAACTGCATGCCTTCCACAACCTCAACAGTTGTTTCTGTTCCTTTTGCCTCTTCAACTGTGATAACGCCTTCTTTCTTCACGCGCTCCATAGCTTCTGCGATAAGCTTTCCAACAGTATGGTCGTTGTTCGCAGAAATGGTTGCAACCTGCTCAATCTTCTTGTTGTCGTCGCCAACTGCAGTGCTTTGTTTTGCAAGATTTGCAACTACCAATGCTACTGCTTTGTCGATACCACGCTTAAGATCCATTGGATTTGCTCCTGCCGCAACATGCTTTAATCCAGCAGTTACAATAGCTTGAGCAAGAACTGTTGCTGTTGTTGTTCCATCACCAGCAATATCTGCTGTTTTTGAAGCAACTTCTTTCAACATTTGTGCACCCATGTTTTCAATTGGGTCAACCAATTCGATTTCTTTCGCTACAGAAACACCATCTTTGGTGATGGTTGGAGCTCCGAATTTTTTATCAATAATCACATTACGGCCTTTAGGACCAAGTGTAACTTTTACTGCATTGGCCAAGGCATCAACGCCACGCTTCAGTTGATCGCGAGCCTCGAGGTTAAAGGTGATTTCTTTTGCCATTTTGATTGTAATTTATGTTTTGTGAATTAAAGAATCGCGAAAATGTCTGATTCGCGCATGATTAAATACTCCTTGTTCTCGAAGGAAATTTCAGTACCTGCGTATTTTCCGTAAAGCACTTCATCTCCAACTTTTACCGTTAGTGGCTCATCAACTTTACCGTTTCCAACAGCTACGATTCTTCCACGTTGTGGTTTTTCTTTCGCAGTATCTGGAATGATAATTCCTCCTGCCGTCTTTTCTTCTGCGGCAGCAGCTTCAACAAGAACCCGATCCTGAAGAGGACGAATTGTTACATCTGACATATGGCTTGTGTTTTAGTGTTAAACAAATTGTTTCGCGCAACCGATTAGCGATTAATATGCCAGCAGTCCAATTTGCTGCATTGAAGCATTTTTTGTCAGAAGATCTGACGTGTAAAAACAAAAACGCCAGACTGTACTGACAGTCTGGCGCAAAATGTTTTTTAAAGCACAAAAACTTAGTTTCCCGTCGGTGCAGGAGTCGGCGCTGGTGTTGATGTTGGAGCCGGCGTTGGAGCAGCAGGTGCCGCGCCGCCTTCTTCAGCTTTTTTCGTTGAAATAGTTTCTTTTACATCTCCAGAGCCCTGTGTGCTGATTGCTGTAGACGCGAGGCACAAAACGATAAGAACGCCAGCCAGTGTCCAAGTTGCCTTCTCAAGAAAATCGGTTGTTTTTCTAACGCCCATTACTTGATTGCTCGATGCAAATGAAGATGAAAGACCTCCTCCTTTTGAATTCTGAACCAATACGATCAGCACTAAAAGAATGCAGGTAATTAAAATGAGTATGGATACAATGTACGACATAACGTGTTAGGAAGGGTTTTCCAAGGTTTCAATAAGGGCGGCAAAGTAACTGTTTTTTTCGGGATATAACAAACTTAATTTATTGTAGATCCGAATTGCTCGCTGAACATCTCCTTGTGCGGCATAAATTTTCGCCAATGTTTCCGAGACAACATCGTCGCGGTCTTCAACACTTTTCCTTGCCATGTCTACCGGAGAGAAAAACGCTGCTTTTGTGGGTGGAGAAATCCGTGGGTCGGTTTCAATAAACTTACTAATTAAAGTTTCTTCAACCGCATTAGGCTTTACTTCTGGTGCTTCTTTGAGATTTTCTTTAGCAGGGATTGGCTCCGCAGGATGATTAACTTTACTGCGTTTTAGCCATTCAGTAAAACTCAACTTCTCGGGCTCCGCAATTGCTTTGGGTGCAGAAGGAATTGGTTGAACGTCTTTTTCTGGAGTCTCTTCTATAATAGGATAATCTAAAATCTGACTTAAGATTTCGGCATCCTTCAAAATTGGGGGCTGTTCGATCAACTCTTCAAGACGAACTTCCGCCGAAGGCTCAGGATTTTCAATGACTTCTAATTGTAATTCCTCGTTCGATGAAATATTCTCGGTAGTTTCAAGCTTTTCGTCAAAGTTAAAACCTGGTGCTGGTTCCAAAGAAACGGATAGCTGTTTTTCAAGAATCCTTTCCTCATGGTTTTTTGGAACAATTACACCTTCCACAATCATTCTTAAATGTCTTCTATCTCCAGCGTGCAGCGCCGCATCTTTTAATTCTTCTTGATACGAAATATCATCAGTATGCTTCATGGCACGAACCAACAATGCCCGCGCAGGCTGGAAATACGGATAACGAGCAATCACCTCTTGCAATCCTGCAATATCGGTGGCAGAAACATTTGCATAGTTGGCTGCTCGCTCTAAAAAATCGGTCCGATTCATTACCAATTAATCAATGCCTTATTGAAAATATCTTGCGCCAATTGTTGGTTGATCTCTCGAATCAAATCGGTTTCTATCGATACCAAGTTCGAACTTGCAGGAAAATCGGCGAATCGGGAAAAACTCTGCTCAAAATCTTTTTCCGAATCCAATGTGTTGGTAAATGTTACGTTTACCGTAATTGTCAAACGGTTCGATGCGGCCGTATTGCTTCCTATTCCTACCGGCGAAACTCGATAATCTGTAATTGCGCCTTCAATTCTTAGATCTCCATTTTTTGCAGTGAGTTCTAATGGGCTCTGCGTTTGGAAAAAATTTCTAAGGTCTTCTGTGAACGACTGACTTAAGGTCGGCTGCACTAAACTGGCATTGTTTGGGAAAAACGCTACGCTGATAGATTTTGCATTCCCTGCATCTCCCGCGTTCAGCGAAATTCTGCATGAAGCAACAACAATCGTTATCATCAATAAAATCAGGATCTTTTTCATCACTGCTTAAAGCGTAATTCCGTATTCCTTTATTTTTCGGTAAAGCGTTCTTTCAGAAATGCCTAGTTCTTTGGATGCGTTTTTTCTGCGTCCGCGGTATTTCTCCAATGCCTTTATAATAAGCTCTTTTTCACGATCCTCTAGCGATAAACTTTCCTCTTCTACCTCCTCGTGATCTGTAAGTGTTGTGCTGTTTACAGGAGTAATATATGGAACAGGATTGGCCACAACAGGTGTTGGATTCACAACTTGAGGTGAAAACATTTGGTTTTGCTGAAGTTCCTGCTGTATCTGACTAAAAAACTGAGCGTTGTCTTCTCTAAAATGGGCATCAGCAGGCTGTCCTTTCATCAATTCGGCCATGATTTTCTTCATTTCCATCATGTCGCGTTTCATGTCGAACAATACCTTGTACAAGATTTCTCTTTCGGAGAATTCTGCAGTTTGATCTTGACGCGACACGGCTGGTAACATACTTCCAGGCTGGCCAGGCAAGTAACGCATCAAGGTATCGGTAGGAACTTGACGCTCGTTCTCTATAATTGAAATTTGCTCCGTAACATTTTTCAATTGCCGCACATTGCCGGGCCAACGGTAACTCATTAAGAGCTGCGTGGCTTGATCATCGAGGCGAATAGCCGGCATACGGTACTTTTCAGCAAAATCCGAGGCGAATTTTCTGAACAACAACGCAATGTCGTTTCCTCTTTCGCGAAGCGCGGGAATGACAATCGGTACTGTATTTAAGCGGTAATATAAATCCTCGCGGAAACGGCCTTTCGAAATCGCTTCAGGGATGTTTACGTTTGTAGCAGCAACAATTCTCACATCGGTTTTAAGCACTTTGGATGCACCTACTTTGATGAATTCGCCGCTTTCCAAAACACGCAGTAACCGAACCTGTGTTTGAAGAGGCAACTCAGCAACCTCATCTAAAAAAATAGTTCCCCCATTGGCTACTTCGAAATATCCTTTTCGGGCTTCATTGGCTCCTGTAAACGATCCTTTCTCGTGGCCAAAAAGCTCCGAATCGATAGTCCCTTCTGGAATTGCACCGCAGTTTACAGCGATGAAACTGCCATGTTTTCTTGTAGAATAGCTGTGGATGAGTTTCGAAAAAACTTCTTTTCCGGTTCCACTTTCACCCGTAATTAATACCGTTAAATCGGTAGGAGCAACTCTCCATGCTGTATCGATTGCTCGATCGAGCGTTGGAGACGTTCCAATAATTCCGAATCTGTTTTTGATGTCCGGTAAATTCATTCTACTTAGGAATTATAGGCTTGAATCAAACGAACAGCTTTTCCAATTAATGTTGCAGATGTGCTCGACTCAATTTGCACTTCAACAATGTCGCCTGGTTGATAATTTTCTCTTGGGAAAACAACTACCTTATTTTGAGAATTTCGCCCTGAAAAGTCTTCCGTTGAGCGCTTTGACGTGCTTTCAATTAAAACCTCGAAAACTTTTCCAACGTCTTTAGCATTGCTTTCTCTCGACAATCGATTTTGTACTGCAATTACTTCATTTAAACGACGAAGTTTAACGTCTTCAGGAATGTCGTCTTTGTACTTTCTTTCTGCCAATGTTTTAGGGCGTTCCGAATAAAAGAACATATAAGCAAAGTCATACTTCACTTCATTCATCAAACTTAAAGTGTCCTGATGTTCATCTTCAGTTTCGGAGCAAAATCCAGTAATGATGTCTGTTGAGATTCCACAAGTAGGAATAATTCTGCGGATAGATTCAACTCGCCCGAGATACCACTCTCTAGAATATCCACGATTCATCATTTCTAGAACGCGAGAATTGCCCGATTGAACAGGAAGATGGATGTAATTACAAATGTTGTCATATTTCGCCATTGTTTCCAACACCGCATCTGTCATGTCTTTCGGATGTGAAGTAGAAAAACGTATCCTCATCTTCGGTACGGCCAAGGCAACCATTTCGAGCAATTGTGCAAAGTTTACAGCCTTGTCGAGCTCTTCACGAGAGTAGATCTCCTTCTTCAATCCACCGCCAGAATAGAGATACGAGTCAACGTTTTGTCCCAACAATGTGATTTCACGATACCCTTTTTCCCAAAGATCTTTCGCTTCATTGAGGATGGTTTCCGGATCACGGCTCCTTTCTCTTCCTCGAGTAAAAGGCACAACACAAAAAGAACACATGTTGTCGCACCCTCTTGTGATTGAAACAAATGCACTTATTCCATTGCTGCCCAAACGAACAGGAGTGATGTCGGCATATGTCTCTTCTTTAGAAAGCAATACATTGATTGCCTTTTGACCATCTTCTGCTGTACGAAGCAAAACAGGAAGATCGCGATATGCATCAGGCCCAACAACGATGTCAACTAGCTTTTCTTCTTCAAGTAATTTAGACTTGAGCCTTTCAGCCATGCAGCCTAAAATCCCAATCACTGTATCTGGATTGTTTTTCTTTACTCGGTTAAACTCGGTAAGCCTTTTTCTAACTTTTTGTTCTGCATTTTCGCGTATTGCGCAAGTATTTACAAGAATTACATCGGCTTCATCAAGATTTTTAGTTGTAACAAATCCTTCGTTTTTCAAAATAGAAGCAACAACTTCACTGTCGGCAAAATTCATCTGGCAACCATAGCTTTCGAGAAACAACTTGCGCTGACCAGATATTCCACCCGGAGCATTTTCTGGAAAAGCTTCCCCTTGGCGGGTTTCATCGATAACTTTTTCTGTATTTTCTAACATGCTGATCTTGTAGGAGGCCGCAAAAGTAAGCATTTGTGGTGGTCTGACAAAATGGCACAGGCGGGGTATTGCTGTTGAAAAAATTTTTGATGCTTTAGCATCAATACATATTAATACAAAGATAAATTTGGAATCGGTCGAATAGTTTGTTTTTCTTTGCCGCCAATCAACCAATACCTCGATAGCATCATGGCAAAAAAATCTGAAACTGCAACATCACCCAGAAACCTGGTAATTGTTGAGTCACCGGCGAAAGCCAAAACCATTGAAGGCTACCTCGGAAGCGACTATCTCGTGAAATCGAGCTATGGCCATATCCGCGATTTGAACAAGTCGGACCTATGCATCGATATCGAAAATGGCTACAAGCCGCAATATACAGTTCCACCAGACAAGAAGGATTTGGTAGAGGAGCTCAGAAGATTGTCGAGTAAAGCAGAAGTTGTTTGGCTCGCTTCCGATGAGGACCGTGAAGGAGAAGCAATTTCTTGGCACATTTTCGATGAACTAAATTTGCCTGTTGAGAAAACCAGAAGGATCGTATTTCACGAAATTACCAAGCCGGCCATTTTAAAAGCCATTGAAACGCCTCGTCAGATAGACACAAATCTAGTTGATGCACAACAGGCACGTCGTGTTTTGGATCGCTTGGTTGGTTATGAACTTTCGCCCGTTTTATGGAAGAAGGTTAAGCCGTCTCTATCGGCTGGTCGTGTTCAATCTGTTGCTGTACGCTTGTTGGTTGAAAGAGAACGTGAAGTACAAAACTTTAAATCTGAGTCTTCCTTCCGCGTTGTAGCGCTTCTTGAAGTTGAGCAAGGAGGAAAAAGACATATAATCAAGGCTGTTCTTCCAAAGAAATTAGCAACAAGGGCAGAAGCAGAAGCGTTCCTGCAAACTTGTCAAAATGCAAGTTTTTCGATTGGAAGCATTGAAAAAAAGCCGGCCAAGCGCACTCCATCGGCGCCATTCACAACATCCACCTTACAGCAGGAGGCGTCTCGTAAACTCGGATATTCTGTTAGCCAAACTATGGTTTTAGCTCAGAAACTATACGAAGCAGGAAAGATCACCTACATGAGAACAGATAGTGTGAATCTTTCCGAAACAGCCCTTGATGCAACAAAAGCACAAATCGATTCTCAATTCGGACCGCGCTATCACAAGCAAAGAAAATTTGCCAACAAGAGCAAGGGCGCACAAGAAGCACACGAGGCCATTCGTCCAACTTATATGGAAAACCTCAGCGCTGGAGGAGATAACCAAGAAAAAAAACTTTACGAACTGATTTGGAAAAGAACCATCACCAGTCAAATGGCAGATGCGGAATTAGAAAAAACAGTCATCAAAATCAATATCTCGGGAACACCAGAACAACTTGAAGCACAAGGCGAAGTAATCATTTTCGATGGTTTCTTGCGTGTGTACTCTGAATCTAAAGATGATGGAGATGTAAGTATTGAAGAGTCTGAAGATTCAGGATTGTTGCCAGCTGTAGAATCGGGACAACCAGCTGCGCTTCAAGAACTAACAGCCACACAGAAATTCGCATCTTCCCCCCCTCGCTACACGGAAGCTTCACTGGTAAAGAAACTCGAAGAACTTGGCATCGGCCGACCTTCTACATACGCGCCAACAATTTCAACAATCCAGAAAAGGAACTATGTACTGAAGGAAGATCGCGATGGAACCAAAAGGATGTATGATGTTTTGACGTTGAAAAATCATCAAATTCGTGATGAGGTGAAGTCGGAAATTACTGGCGCTGAGAAGAATAAGCTTTTTCCAACAGATATTGGATCAGTAGTGAATGATTTTCTGACCGAACATTTTGATCAAATTCTTGATTATCACTTCACTGCGAAGGTTGAAAAAGAGTTTGATGAGATTGCCGAAGGCTTAAAAAATTGGTCGATGATGATCGATTCTTTTTACAAGCCGTTTCATATTAATGTAAACAAAACTTTAGAAGAATCGGAAAGAGCAACAGGCTCTAGATTGCTTGGTACAGAGCCCGTTCAAGGAAGAAATGTATATGTTCGAATTGGTCGTTATGGCCCATTGGCACAAATAGGAGAAAGCGAAGACGAGGATAAAAAATTTGCGAATCTTCGTAAGGGCATGCGTTTAGAAACCATTACGCTTGAAGAAGCTTTGGATCTGTTTAAACTTCCTAGAAGTGTTGGTGCTTTCGAAGAATATGAGATGGTGATTGGTATTGGCCGTTTTGGCCCTTACATTCGTCACAATAGTGCTTTCTATTCTCTTGGAAAAGAAGATGATCCGATGACAATCACCAGCGAGCGCTCGGTTGAAATCATTCAAAATAAAAGAGAGGCCGATGCAAAAAAGGTAATTTCTAAGTTCGATACCGATCCAGTAATATCCGTGCTTAATGGTCGATTTGGACCTTACATAACTAAAGGAAAAGACAATTATAAAATTCCGAAAGACCAAGATCCGCAGGTTTTAACACTTGAAGATTGTGAGAAAATAATTGCGGCTGCAGGAACGGCCAAACCAACAAGAAAGCCACCACGCAGCGCTGCTAAAAAGAAATAACGGACGATTAAATGAATCTGCTGCAATACTTCGACCAACAGCAACTCTTAGAGCTAAAAGCCAACGACTGGCATCAACATACAATAGGTGCACAGATTGAGATTTATTCTGCCGATCACTTTATAGGCAGCGATTTTCCTCAAGTTGTTCTGCTTTCTGTTTGTGAACCTGGAGATGATGCACATTTATTTGAGATTCGTTTGGCTTTTTACAAGCTGTATTTCCCAGAAAACCGAACAAAGATTGCCGATATCGGTCATTATGTTGGTACTAATGAGGAACTTGGAGAGGTGCTATTGCGCATCAAAGAATTTGGCTCAATTCCATTTGTATTTTCACCAGAACAATCTACGTCTTATCAACTTTACAAAATCTATTGTTTACGAGAAGACACTGTCAACTTTGTATCTGTTGATGAAAAACCAGACCTAGGCGAGCATAACGATTTATGTGGAGAAGAAAATTGGTTGACGCACATTATTGGTCATACGCCCAACTACCTCTTTAACTATTCTTTGATGGGGTTTCAACAGTACCTGTCGAACACCAATCAGATTAATGCCTTGCAAGATTTTCACTTTGATTTGTTGAGGCTCGGACAAATTCGAAACAAAATCGGCAGTACTGAGCCTATTTTGAGAAATGCTGATTTTTTCAGTTTCGATGTCTCTTCAATTCGTGCTTCCGACTGCCCAGGAGCATTTAAATCTGGACCCAATGGCCTGTATGCCGAAGAGGCTTGTCAGATTATTCGTTATGCTGGATTGAGCAATAAAGTAAGTTCTGGCTTGCTTTGCGGCTGGAACAGCAGCATGTTAGATTCAATCACACCACAACTTTTGGCTCAACTGATCTGGCATTTTATTGAGGGATTGTCGAACAGAACATCTGATGGTAAAGTTGGGAACGAAAACGAGTACACGATATACAAGGTAAGTTCCACAGAAGTTGAAGAGGAATTGGTTTTCTTCAAGAACAATCGCAATGGCAGGTGGTGGATGAATGTGCCATCGCACAACAGAAGCCATGGAAAGCCGATTCGATACCATATGGTTCCCTGTAATTACGAAGACTATCAACAAGCTATGAAAGGCGAAATTCCAGACACTTGGTGGAACACTTACCAAAAATTGTCTTAATTTATCTTGTTGATAATCAGACAACAAGTTGCTGAGGGGAATAAATTATTAACCGTTTATTCACAATTTTAGTTGTAGATCCGAAATTTATTTACGTATTTTAGCCTCCCTAATAGAATAAAACCGCTTCAATTACACATAAATGAAAATACGGTTTACCGTTGCCGCCCTGCTCTCTCTGGCATTCTCTGCGAATGCTCAGCAAGACCCTCAGTTCAGTATGAATATGTTCAATCGCATGGCCGTTAATGCTGGCTATGCAGGAACAACAGGTTCAATTTGCGGAACTGTTTTAGGAAGAAGTCAGTGGATGGGCTTTGAAGGCGCACCAAGAACATTTGTCCTTAATCTGGATGCTCCTGTTAAAGCACTAAATGGGGGCGTTGGTCTTTCTATTATGAGCGATCAAATTGGCGTTGAAAACACTGTTTTTGCCAAACTTGCTTATTCTTACCATTATAAATTAGGTGGCGGTATTCTTGGTGGTGGATTAGATTTAGGCATCATGAGCAAAACCCTCAACCAAGGGCTTAATCCATTACAATCAGGAGATCAAGCCATTCCTGATAAGCAAGTTTCTGCTACAGTTTTTGATCTCGGCCTTGGTGCATATTATACAACACCTGATTTTTATGTTGGGTTGTCAACAACACATTTACCACAATCGACGTTCAATATGGACTTGTATGAATACAAATCTCGTCGTCATCTTTATTTAATGGCGGGATACAATATTCAACTGCCAAATCCCGATTTCGTTCTTACTCCTTCAGTATTTGTTAAAAATGCAGCAACCACACAATTAGACATCAACTGCAACGTTAAGTACAAGAGCCGTTATTTTGGCGGTATTTCCTACAGATTGCAAGATGCTATGGTTGTAATGGTTGGAGGTAATGTATGGAAAGACCTACAAGTTGGTCTAGCCTACGATGTAAACACATCCAAGTTAAATCCGTATAACAACGGGACGCTGGAAATCATGCTTAACTACTGCATGAAGATTAAAATTGATAAGCCCCGTCAGATTTACAGAAACGTAAGATATCTGTAATTTTTGTCTGTAACTGAGTCTTACTTCCTTTCGTTAATACAACCTAAAACAGGCCCCAACGATTGTTTTCAGTATTTACGTTACAATCTTAAGAAACCCTGAACGTTATGACCAATCAAATGAAGAGTGGTGCATTTAAGATCTTCTGCCTGAGCGTAGGAGCGACAATGCTACTCAGTAGTTGCGGAAACGATGGCAACGGTTACCTAACCGGTGTTCAAGATCGCAAGAACTGGTTTCAAGAAGATCCTTTTGGAATGGTTTACATTCCTATGGGTAGTTTCAACATGGGTCCAAGTGATCAAGATGTGACATTCGGTGTCACAGCTCAAAGCAAAACAGTGTCTTTGCCGGCCTATTACATGGACCAAACAGAGATCACAAATAACGAATACCGCCAGTTTGTTAATTGGGTGAGAGATTCAATTGCTCGCAGATTCCTTGGAGAGGTTGATGAAGAAACCTGGTTGATTACAACAGATGAATTCGAACAAGATTATCCTGTTCCAATATTAAATTGGGAAGAAAGTTTGAAATACGACATGGACGACGAAGAAGTGCGCGAAGCACTTGAGCCAATGTTCCTGCCTGAAAACGAACGCTTCTATGGAAGAAAGGAATTCGATACACGTAAGTTTAACTATGACTTTTGGTGGATCGACTATCAAGCAGCTGCACGCCGAGGAAATCGTGCGCAAGGATTAAAAGATCGTTCAAAGTTTATTATCAAAGAGACTGTGAATGTTTATCCTGACACACTTGCTTGGATTCATGACTTCACATATGCATACAACGAACCACTAACAAACATGTATTTCTGGCATCCAGGATATGATGACTATCCCGTTGTTGGTGTTACTTGGAAACAGGCACGTGCATTCAGTATCTGGAGAACCAATTTGAGAAACGGTTACTTGTTTAGCAACGAAGATTCTTATGAGCAAAACTATCGCCTACCAACAGAATCTGAATGGGAATACGCTTCTCGCGGTGGTTTAGATCTCAGTCCATACCCTTGGGGTGGTCCTTACATCAGAAACAGTGTTGGTTGTTTCTTGGCAAATTTCAAGCCTTTACGCGGTAACTATATTGATGATGGCGGTTTAACGACTTTAAGAGCCGACTCTTACAATCCTAACGGATACGGACTTTACTGCATGGCAGGTAACGTTGCAGAATGGACTAGCAATGCTTATGATGAGTCTGCTTATAACTTCTCACACGATAATAGCCCAGATTACACTTATGAAGCAAAAGACTCAGATCCTATTGCTTTAAAAAGAAAGGTTATTCGAGGAGGTTCTTGGAAAGATGTTTCTTACTTCCTTCAAACAGGAACCCGAACTTACGAATATCAAGATACAGCGAAATGCTACATAGGATTCCGTTGTGCTATATCATACATCGGACGTGATAAAAACGATATTGCCGAATAATTTTCAATCCGAATCATCGTTCGTCTGATGAACGTTTATTGAAACCAATCACCTTTACACTTACACACACACTTAACATCAAAACAAAATGGCGAATTTTCTTGCAACGAAAAAAGGAAAAAGACTAATGGGCATGGTCTACGGGATCGGTGCCGCAATCGTAATCGTAGGAGCTCTCTTTAAAATTCTTCACTGGCCATTTGCAAATGAAATGCTTATGGTGGGTCTTCTTACAGAAGCAGCTATCTTCTTCATTTCTGCATTTGAAAAACCACACGAAGATCCAGATTGGTCGCTTGTTTACCCTGAACTTGCAGGTATGCATGATGACGCTGGCGCCGGACATGGTCATGATAAAAAAGCAGTTAAGGCCGGGAATTCAGATGGTGTATCACAGCAATTAGATAAAATGCTTGAAGATGCGAAAATTGGCCCAGAACTTCTTGAAAGCCTTGGTAATTCATTTAAAGCTCTTTCTGATAACACTTCAAAACTTGCTGATATCACCGATGCGTCTGTTGCAACAAATGAATACGTATCAAATATCAAAACTGCGTCTGATCGCGTTGGTACGCTTGCTGATCATTATTTGAAGGCTTCAGAATCGCTAGACAGTATTACTTTAACGAATTCAGATGGGGCTTCTTATGGAGAGCAATTGCAAAAGGTATCTAAAAACCTTTCTGAATTAAACTCGGTTTACGAATTGCAACTTCGTGGTGCAGAACAACATACACAAGCTACAAAATCGTTCTACGATGGTATTGAATCGTTGATGTCAAATCTTCAAGACTCTGTTTCTGATACTAAGAAATACAAAGAAGAAATGTCAACACTTACAACCAACTTGACCTCTTTAAACACGATCTATGGCAATATGTTAACTGCCATGAACACCAATCGTTAATTTCTTTTCCAACCCCAAAACTAAAAGACATAAGATATGGCAGGTGGTAAAGAAACCCCGAGGCAGAAAATGATCGGCATGATGTACTTGGTACTTACAGCGCTTTTAGCGTTGAACGTATCTAAGGAAATCCTCGATGCATTTGTAGTTGTAAACAGTGGCCTTGAACAAACAGACAAAAATTTCACAACCAATAACGCGCTTCTATACAAATCGTTAGACAAAGCGCTAGTTGGCGACCCTGTTCGTGCTAAAGAAGCAGTTGACAATTCTAAAAAAGTTAGAAAATGGTCTGATGAGCTTCACAAATATATTGATGAGCTTAAAACCGAGCTTATCATTGCTGAAGATCAAATCACGAAAGACCAGGCAGTAAAGATCCTTGATAGCTTAAACGTTGTTCAAAATAAGGATAAATACGACAACTCTACGCGTATTATGTGCGGAGATGGAACAGTTGGTGCGAAAGGAAAGGCGACTGATCTAAAGAACAAAATAATTCAAATTAAAAAAGATTTATTGAGCGTTCTAAGAGAAGATATTCGTAAAACAACAAGTCTTGGTCTTAACACCGATGACCCAGCAAGAAAGGGCACTGCAGTTGAAACATGGGAAACTCAAAAGTTCTATCACTTGCCGATTGCTGCTCAAATCACCGTACTTACACAACTTCAAACGGAGATTAGAAACGCAGAAGGAACTGTTCTTAATGAGCTCTTGAAGTCAATCGGTGCAGAAACAATCAAAGTTGATAAACTCGCAGCCCAAATGGTTCCTTCGGCAAATGTTGTGGCCATTGGTGATGAGTTTACTGCAAAGATCTTTGTCGCAGCACTAAACACGTCGTCTATTCCTGATGTATCGGTGAATGGAAGAACAATTACTGAAGTGGATGAAAATGGTTTTGTTGTTTTCAAAGCTCGTCCAAACGCAGAAGGAGAACAAAAAGTTAAGGCTTCTGTAAAGTTTAAAAACGCAAAAGGTGTTGATGAAACTTCAGAAATTGAGTACGCCTACACTGCAGTAAAACCAAACGCTGTAGTTTCTCCTACAAAAATGAATGTGTTCTACATCGGTGTAGACAATCCAGTTTCAATTTCTGTTGCTGGTTCTGCTCCAGATAAAATTGAAGCAAGTCTTGCTGGAGCAACAGGTTCACTCACTCGAGTTAAAGGAGGCGACTTTATTGCAAAAGTATCCGCTGGTTCAAAATGTACAGTTCCTGTTAGCGTTAAAAAACTTGATGGCAAAGGAACAACCTCTATGGGGGCTACAGAATTCAGAATTAAGAGAATTCCCGATCCAACGCCAATGTTGCTTGGAAAAAGAAGTGGAGAGTCTATTTCAATTGGCGAGTTGAAGTCTGCGGGCTACATCTCTACTGTTCTTGAAAACTTCGACTTTTCTGCGAACTTCTCAGTTATCTCTTTTGAATTTGGAGCCAATATCGGAGGTATGTACAAAACAGCCTTGGTTAATGGTAATAAATTCGATGGTGCGGTAACAGCGCTATTGAATCAAGTTAAACCAGGTGCGCGTATCTTCTTCTCCGATATTAAGGCAAAAGGCCCAGACGGATCAACCCGTACGCTTAATGCTTCTTTCAAGATCAAGTAATCTTTTCAAAAATCTGAAATCATGAAACGCCTTATTTTATCAGTAGTGCTTCTTGTTGCTGCATTGACGGGCATCGACGCTCAGTCTGTACTCGACGATAAGGTACAGGATGGCATCATTAAAACTGTGCATATCCAAAACAGAAAACCGATTCCTTATACACCCATCCGTGAGGCTGATGTAATGTGGAAGAGAAGAGTTTGGCGAATCATTGACCTCAGAGAAAAAATCAACCTTCCTCTTTACTATCCACTCGGAAACGATGTAAATGGATTGAGAAGCTTAACCAACGTTATCTACAAGTCTGTTACAGAAGAGGTTTCTCTTCGTGTTTACAGCGGCGCCGTTGATGATTTTTCTCAAGAAGTTACACCTTCTGAGGTGAAAAAGATGACGGAAAAGAGTTACGAAAAGGTAATTCCTAGTATGATGGATCCTTCAGTAGATACTACCATCATTGTAACGGAGTCGTTTTCTCCAAACCGTGTGAAAAAGTTCTTAATTAAAGAAGAGTGGTTCTTCGATCGCCAACGCTCTGTTTTGGATGTTCGTATTCTCGGAATTTGTCCGATGTATGAGCAAGAAGACAAAGAAAAAGGAGATCAGCCTTTGTTCTGGGTTTACTTCCCTGAAGCAAGAAAAGAATTCGCGAAGTATGATGTGTTTAACCGTCAAAATCCTCAAGAAAGAAGATCGTTCGACGATATTTTTTGGAAGCGCCAGTTTAGCAGCTACATCATCAAAGAAGAAAACGTTTATGATCGCTCCATCAACGAATACAAAAAAGGAATGGATGCGCTTTTAGAATCAAACAGAATTAAGGACGAGATCATTACTTTCGAGCACGATCTTTGGGACTTCTAACGATAATTCACTAGATTGTTTAACCTCCACGCTTACATGAAAAAGCCCAGACAAACCGTCCGGGCTTTTTCATTTTTATACGTTAACGAATTTTGTAAAGACTTAGTCTAACCATTAGACCAACCTTCGCTAACGGGTTTAAATATATTCTTCACCTCGCTGAGCTTTCACATTGCTAACCATCTGGCGGATTTCTTGCTCACTGTCTTTTTTGCAAATGAGTAAAATCCCGTCCGATTCAACTACAATATACCCATCTAGGCCATGAAGAACAACCAATTTGTCATTAGGCATGTTTATGATGCAGTTCTTTGAGTCGTACAGCATCGTTTTCCGGCCCACCACGGCATTATCATTCGGGTCGCGGACAGAGTTTTCGTAAAGAGAGCCCCATGTCCCTAAATCGCTCCATCCAAATTCTGAGGGAATCACGTAAACATTGTCGGCTTTCTCGATAATTCCATAATCTATCGAAATATTAGTGCATTGCGCATAAGCGAGCTCAAGAAATGATGCTTCCTTTTCGGTATAATAGTTCGACGCGCCGTCTTGGAACACCTGGTACATGTCGGGCAAGTACTTTTGAAACGCATGCAACATCACTTTCGATGTGGTGATGAAAAGACCAGAATTCCACAAAAATTCACCAGAATTTAAAAACGATTTGGCTAATTCAGCGTTGGGCTTTTCGGTAAATGTTTTCACCTTACTCACTTCACTGTTGCTGTCTTCTTGGATGTATTGAATATATCCATAGCCAGTATCGGGACGAGATGGCCGAATGCCTAGCGTTACGATAGCTGCGTTGTTTTCAGAAAACAAAAAACCTTTCATTACTTGTTCTAAAAAAGCGTCTTCCTTTAAAATCAGGTGGTCCGAAGGCGCAACAACAACATTAGCATCTGGATTTTTGCTGCCGATTTTACTCAATGCGTATGCAATACAAGGAGCTGTATTTCTGCGCGAAGGCTCTAAAAGTACTTGATGATCCAAAATCCCTGGCAGTTGTTCAGAAACCAGCGCTCTGTAACTTTTGTTAGTGACAATGAGGATATTTTCCTCTGGCATAATCTTTACAAACCGATCAAATGTTTGTTGCAACAAGGTTCTACCTGTTCCAAGTATATCAAGAAACTGCTTTGGTCGCTGTTGTCTACTTACAGGCCAAAAACGTGTTCCCACGCCTCCTGCCATAATAACACAGTAGAGATTTTTGTTTTGTTTATTCATCTTTTGGGTTGGGCACTTAACGCAAAACGCTTAGTGCCATTTTTAAACTTTCGAAAACGCTAGGAATAGATTCTGTTTTGCAGGTTCCAACAGACAACCTGTACCAGCTAGAGTCGCGTGATGCGCCAAATGCATAAAATGGAACAATGGCAACTCCTGCTTTGTCTAGCACATATTGAGTTACATCGGATGTGGTTTCGAGCAACTTTCCAGATTCTGTGTATTTTCCGCGCAGGTCAATTTTAACCGTTAAATACAATGCGGCTTGTGGGGCTACTGCATCTACAGAAAAGCCTTCTGATTTAAGCTGAATGAACCCATTATAAAAAGCATCCAGCCTTCGCTTAAGCCTCTCTCTGAGTTTGTGAATAAACGTTTGCACTTTCTCAACATCCTTAAAATATGCGGCGGTTGCAACTTGTTCAGCCTTGGGCGCCCAAGCACCGACATGCCCAAGTATACTTTTCATCTTATCGATAATGTGATGTGGGCCAAATGCCCAACCAACACGAACACCGGTGGCTGCAAATGCTTTCGACAATCCATCAATAAAAATTGTATAGGGCCGAAGTTCAGGTACTAAACTTACAGGATCCTCGTGTGTGGTTTCACCATAGGTCAATGTCCAATAAATTTGATCGTACATTAAATACAGCGGCTTCCTTCCTGGTGCGCGACGAAGATTTTCTTCCAATACCAGTTGTGCAATCTCACGAAGTCCTTCCTTGGTGAAGGTCGTTCCTGTTGGGTTAAGCGGTGAACACAATGCCAAAAGTGTCGCATCAGCTAAATGTGGTCGAAGCTCTTCGGCAGTGGGCATGAAGTTATTCTCCGGACTAGCCTCAATCATCACTTGATTGGCATGCGATAGATGTGTGTAATGGTTATTGTTCCATGAAGGCACAGGAAAAAGGACCTTTTCGCCTGGATCTACAATCGTTTGAAACAGTGCATAAATCAAAGGGCGAGCACCTCCAGCAACCAAGTATGCCTCTGCATCATAATCGAGACCTTGGTTTTTGGAAATGAATGCTGCAATTTCTTGGCGCAAAGGCAGGATTCCATTTGCTGCTGGATAGTTCGTATGACCCGCCTTGTATGCATCAATAATCTCGTTAAGAAGCAATTCCGGGATTGGGAAAATCGCCGGGTCGAAATCTCCGATGGTGAAATTCCAAATTTTTTCTCCATTCTTGATTTTCTCATTGATTTCGCCTGCCAGACGAATTATTTCAGAACCTTGTAATGATTCTGCCATTTGAGAAACAGGATGTAATACTTCTTCAAACATGGTGCAACTTTATCAATGCAAATTAACAATACTTTTATTCGGCATTTGTGAGTATTTCCACTTCCGCTAACGGATGAACGAGATATACTTTTCGCGTGTCCACTTCCTCACACTTGAAGTTTTTTCTTTGCCTTGGGCCTTTCTTGAAAATCCTTCCAGATCGCAATCTGAACAGCGTGTTTTCTGGAAGCTCTTCAAGGAAAATTGCTGGATCTCCGTCGTCGTAAAGCCGAAGCTTCTTCATCAAATCAGGATCTCCACAACTGCTCGCCGCAGGATTGTCCATATAAGCTTGCAATGTTTCAAGCATCTCTTGAGGAAAGATGTCTTCCCGAAGAAATGGTTTCATGTGAAGTGCATAGTGAACCTTCCATTCTTTCCCGTGCGGTTTTACTCGACTGCCAAATTGGTTCCAATTAGTGAGATGCGCAATTTCGTGCACTAAAGTGATCAAAAACGCATAAGGATTAAGATTGAAATTGATAGAAATCTTGTGTCCTCGGGTTTTTCCTCGAATAGGTCGGAAATCACCAAGCTTTGTAGAACGGTCGCGTGTGATTGTTAAATGAAAGCCATATTGGATGATCCATTCAACAATCTGCTCTATTGCCGGTTCGGGCAGATAACGAGAAAGAACAGAGGCATATTTCTCTTTCATAGCCGGGCCAAAGATGCTTAAAAAAGACACCGCATCTCAAAAAAGAAATAAACAAAGCCGGTGAAATTATTGAACCGATTTGTGTGGTTTTTCATACTTTCGGCCATCTTTAGTTTTACCAACCCATGCGCAAATACATCAACTCCGGACTATTTACAGTTGTAATTCTGTTGTTTTTCCTTCCATTCATGGAAGTAAGATGTAATAATCAGGAAGTTGTCCATGCATCGGGAATGGCCATGGCACTCAATCTAAAATTTGATACCAACGAGGATCTTTTTGGCGGAATGGGCGGCATGATGGGCGAAGACAACAAAATGCAATCGGCCTTAGATAGCAATAACCGAAAGCCTGATGTTTTCGGACTCATCACTTTGTTTTTGATGATCGTAGGTATTGCTTTTCAGTTTGTTCCTGTTTTGCAAAAGCCTTGGATGAGCGCCATTGTTGCCGGAGTCGCCGTGCTTTCTCTGTTGTTAATGTACGTTATTTACACAAGTGGTTGGGAGAAAAAAATCGGTTCGGGAGGAGCTGGAGCCGAAATGCTTGGTTACATGAATTTTACTCTTCATTTCGTTTATGGATATTGGCTCTCTTTGTTAGGCTGTATTGGGCTTCTTGCCTACAATGTTTTCAATCAAATTCAAGATAAACGAGCAAAAGCACTTGAAGTTTACTATCCAATCACCAAGGATGATTCGCCCGATATAATCGACAATTTCTAGTATCTGTATGTTCCAAATCCAGCAAAAGCATTTTTGTAATAAGGTTCCGAAAGCTTACTTACAATTACGCCTCGCTTGGTGGATGCGTGTATGAAATAATCTGGAGCTACATGCATTCCCACATGGGAAATTTTTTTTCCGTCGAACTTGAAAAAGTACAAGTCGCCTTCTTTTAATCCTGATTCTTTTAACTCCCTCGATTTTTCTTTCTGCTTGGATGATTGATGATCAAGCATAATTTTAAAAACGCGCTGGTAAACAACCAATACAAATCCTGAGCAATCTGTTCCTGACTTTTCCTTTCCGCCATATTTGTAAGGCGAGCCTAACCATGAGGCAATTTCTTCATAATATGCTCTATTTGAGCCTGAGGGAATCGAAACACCCAGCTTTTTCTCCAGGCCTTGCAAAGCCGAATTTTCGTGGGTTTCGGTTTTCTTCTTTGGGTTTCTAGCGTTCTTACAGCTTCCGATAAACACTGTAAAGCCAAGAAAAACCCAAACAGCTACATTAAAACTTGATCGTGCTCTCTTGCAATAAATACTCATAATCTGCTGGCTCAAAATCAGGTTTTATTTTTACGCCATCGTACCCTATTTCAACACCGTCGCGGTATTCAACAGTAAGGTACAACATGCCATCTGTGTCGTAACTTCTCCAAAAGCCCACCCGCTTTCCGTCAATATATTTTCCTTCCCAATACAATTTTCCAGTAGATCGAAATGCTTGGTGCTTTCCTTCTGCCTTTCCATTGCGAAAGCTTCCAATAAATGCTGTGTTGCCGCCTGGAAATGTGTGTTTCCATTCTCCATCCATTAATCCAGCAACAAATTTCCCTCGAATTGTTTGTTCTCCTTGTTTGAACATCCAAGCTCCTTCTCGATCCCCTTCCAAATATTCCCCCGATGCAAGAGTATCGCCCGATTCCGATAATTCGAACATTATTCCATCTTCCTTGCCTGAACGATAATTTTCTTCGCGAAGCACTTTTCCACTTTCATAGTACCAAAGCCATTTACCATCGGGTTTTCCTTTTTTGAAGTTCCCTTTTTGTTCGGTTTTTCCATTGGCATAAAAAAACGTCCAGGAACCATTTCGTTGATCATCAAGATAATCTCCTTCAGACTTAAGCTCTTTGCTTGGATAAAATTCCTTCCAATGGCCTTGTTTTCTATAGATTGAATCTAACGTTCCCGATGCAATCAAGATTCCATTCGACCAATATTCTGCTGTTGCTGGCTTCCCTTTATCGTCGAAAAACAATTGTTGACCCGTTAATTTTCCGTCTAGCGTGATGGGGCCGATGCGTTTTACCATCCCGTTTGGCGAATAAGATTTTCGGATCTCAGGTGGTTTTGCGTCTTCAGCCTCTTGCTGTAAAACATCGTCAACATAACGTTCAACAAGGATTAAGTTTCCTCGTTTATCGTACGATTTTAAATACCCATTCTTTAAACCGCTCTGATAGGTTACTTCTTGCTTAATTGTAAAATCGGGAAATAAGTCAACCCAAACACCTGTTTTTCTGTTTTGTTTATCGGTGCGATTCACAATTTTTCTACTAATCAAAACACCTTTCTTGTAATCGAACAAATTGATCACAAGACCTAAAGAATCAAATTCGACGCCTCTGCCCTCTTCTTTTCCTTCAACAAAAAGAATGATTGTTTGTGGATTTTTATTCTTGTAAAATCTGGTAGATTTCCCTGATTTAAAATCATTTTCGAACGTTTCTTCAGTTACGAGATTACCATCTGCAGAATAATCACGGCGTAGCCCGAATTTTTTTCCGTTTTTGTACTCTATAGTTGTCTTGATAAGCCCGTCTTCGTTGTAGAATTTCCACAAACTGTCTGAAATTCCATTCTTTTTGAAGCCTTCAGATTTAATGGCACCAGATTCATAGAAGGCTTTCCACAATCCTTCTGGTTTGCCGTCTTTCATCAAACCTTCTCCAGACCTTTTCCCTCCGGGGAATTTAAGTGTTACATACCCGTTTTGAACAAGACTATCCTGCGCTGTTAATTGAACTGCAAAAAAGATTGCAAAAAGCAGGAAAAGCCTATCCATCTTGTTAATAACCGAAGATTTTCTTTGATTTAAGCACTTTCACTTCACCATATTTTTCCAAAGTTTTCTTTGGAATTCTTTTGGAAGATCCAACAACTGTAACAACGAACTTTCCTTGGGCGAAAGTGCTTGTATGAAAATCGCTCACATCTTTGAGCGTTAGATTATTTAGCACTGGATAAATGATTTTTCTAGAATCAATATTTAATCCTTGTCGCTTGGCTGAAAGATAAGTGGCGGCAAAATCTCCAGGCATTGTTCTATCTGATGAAATCTGACTTTTCAGCGCCGACAATGATGCATTGAATAAACTTTCTGATTCGGGCATTTTCAAAATTAAATTGTTCATTGCCAACATTGCAGAATCAAGTTTATCAGCTTGTGTTCCAATATATGCTCCAGCCATTGATGGTTGATCTAGAAACTGTGGAAACCTGAAATATCCGTAGCTCGAGTATGCCAATGCTTTTGATTCTCGAATTTCTTGGAAAACAACAGACGACATACCTCCTCCGAAATATTCATTAAATAATGCAGAATTTGCTAATTTATTTGTGTCTAAACCTGCATGTTTTGCCATCCAAGAAATTTCCGCTTGAACCATGTTGAAATCCGTAAAATACACTTGCTTTTTCTTTTGGTCTTTGATTGCAAACTGCTTTAAAACAGGAACATCCAAAATAACTGGGGATGCCGGTTTGTGATACTTTGTTAACAAACGTTTCACTTCGGCCTCTTCCAATATTCCGTAATAGGAAATTGTATGTTTAAAGCTGGTTAAGCTGTTGATAATTCCAGTTAATTCTTCCACTGAAATTTTCTTTAATTGCTTGTTAGACAAAGCATAACGCGTTGGATTGTCTTCTCCATACAAGGCAAAATCATTCAATGCTTTTCGAATTGCTTGCTGGCTAAATTTGGCATTTTCTCTAGATTTCAACTGATCTGAAACCAATTGTTCAAGAACCTTTTCATTTGGTTTAACCTTCGATAAAATATGCTCAACTGTTGATAATGCGCGTTCGAGTGATTGCTCTGGACCACTAATTTCGATGATTGTAACACGATCACCTGCATAAGCTGTAAAATCGCACGCCAAATTAAAAAACTCGATCCCAACGCCTTCGGGAGTAAGGTTGGAAGTTCCCGACAATTTCAAAAGTTCCAATGCCAATGGAAGTTTCAAGTTATTTAATCTGCCCATTTCAAAAGTGTAGCGCAGTTTAAACAATTGATTTTCCTTGTTTTTAACTTGAAGTAATTCAATACCAGACATAAATTCAGACTTAGAAATGTCTTTGTTAAAGTCTAAAAATTGGGGTTTAATTGGCTTGATAACATCGTCATAAATGTCTTTTGCAAAGCGAGAATTGTCCTTACGATTAACTTCTATCGGTGTGATTTCAGGCTTAGTAATTTTTTCTGTTGGAAGCTCGGCTACTTGTTCCTTCATTACTACAGCAAAATCCTTGTTAAAATTGTTTCTTACAAACAACACAAGATCACTCTTGCTTATTTTCCGAAGTTTCTCTTTGCTCAAAACTGCATCCGAAAGAGATAAATCTTTTACAAACAAATTCACAAGATTAAATGCCCTTCCTGAATTTGATTCCATTTCCTTCACCTCGTTATTTTCTAAATTCAGCAGAATTGACTTCAGTGATTTATCGTCAAATTTTCCTTTTTTCAATGAATCGATTTGTGAAACCAATAACGATTTTACTTCTTCCAAAGACTGATTATTAGCAGGTTCTCCCATAAAAAGTAAAAGAGAATAATCGTGCATCAAAAGCAAATCACCATCGGCACTGAGTAGTTTTTGTTTTTTTGTAAGATTCTGTTGAAACAATCCTGCATTTTCATTCAATAAAAGTTCTCGAACAGCAGTTAGATAGGCTAAATTTTCATTGGTTGCTCGAGGTAAACGATATCCTACAAAAACACTAGGCTCTTGAAGTCCATTGATTTTAATTATTTCCGCTGAAGTATCTGCCACTTCTTCTTGAAAACGAATTGGTTTCACAGGTTTGAATTCGTATGATTTAAAGGCATCATCTACCTTTTTTATCATGTCGTCGGGATCAAAATTTCCAGCTAAGACGATTCCCATGTTGTTTGGAACATAATAACGGTCGAAATATTCCTGAATAGCTTTTAATGAAGGATTTTTTAAATGCTCTATGGTTCCTATCGTTGTTTGTGTTCCATAGCTATGTTTCTTAAACAAGGAGGCCATCAATGTTTCAAACACTCTGTCAAAATCCGAATCAAGAGAAATATTTTTTTCTTCATAAACAGCTTCCAATTCTGTATGAAATAAACGCAATACAGGGTTTCTAAAACGCTCTGCTTCTATTTTTAACCACGCATCAACTTGATTAGACGGAATTTCATTGATATAAACTGTTTCATCAAACGATGTGTATGCATTGGTACCTTTGGCACCAATGTGCTGCATCATTTTATCGTATTCATTTGGAATGGCCATTTTTGCAGCTACTCCAGAAAGCGAATCAATTTCTCGATAAATCCGTTTTCTCTTCTTTTCATCTTTAACAACATTGTAATCTTCATAAAGCTGCGCAATTTGTTCAAGCACAACTTTTTCTCTTTCATATTGCCTAGTACCAAATTTATCAGTGCCTTTAAAGAGCATATGTTCGAGATAATGGGCTAATCCTGTATTGTTTTTTGGATCGTGTTTACTACCAGCTTTGATTGCAATACAAGTGTAAATTTTTGGAGCAGTTCTGTTTACAGTCATCAAAACAGATAAACCGTTTTTTAGCACATATTTTCTCGTTTTTAAAGGATCACCTTCAACAGTTTCGTACAAGTATCCAGAAGTGGAATCTTTTAGCACTTTTCCCACTTGAGCACTTGCTTGTAGCGTAAACACTGCAAGTATTACAAACAACAATTTCTTCATGTCTATTTCCAGTTTATTGATCAAAGTCCAAGTTTTTCGGATATATCTAACATTCTACGAATGGATTTCTCTGCAGGAATTCTAACAGATTCTTCAACGTTTATTGAAGGTTCTTCATTTTTCATGCATAGATATATTTTTTCCAACGTATTGAGTTTCATGTGAGGACAATCGTTACACGCGCAGTTATTTTCGGGTGGTGCAGGAATGAAAGTTTTGTGAGGTGAGTCCTTCACCATTTGGTGCAAAATTCCACTTTCGGTGGCAACAATAAAAATATTTCCCGGATTGCTTTTAGAGAAATTTAAAAGTGCAGTGGTTGAACCAATAAAATCGGCTAATTCCAGAACGGGCGTTTCACATTCTGGATGCGCAATAACTAAAGCATCAGGATGTCGCTCTTTAAGCTTCACAATCTTTTCTCTTGAAAAAATTTCGTGCACCATACAAGCTCCATCCCACAACACCATGTTTCTTCCTGTTTGCTGGATTACATATCGCCCGAGATTTTTGTCAGGTGCGAAAATGATTTTTGTATCCGCAGGCAAACTATTTACAATCTGCACTGCATTAGAGGAAGTACAAACAATATCGGTAAGTGCTTTAATGGCAGCAGTGCAATTGATATATGAAATCACTATATGATCTGGATGAGCGTCACAAAAGGCTTTAAAACGATCAGGAGGACAGCTATCGGCCAACGAACAACCTGCACGGAGATCTGGAATAACTACCTTTTTTTGAGGGCAAAGAATTTTTGCAGTTTCGGCCATGAAGTGTACTCCTGCAAAAACGATCATATCGGCGTTTGTGGAAGCCGCCTGTTGCGACAATCCAAGACTATCACCAATATAGTCTGCAATATCTTGAATATCAGAATCTTGGTAGTAATGCGCCAGAACAATGGCGTTTTTTTCTTTCTTCAGCCGATCGATTTCCTCGAAGAGGTCAAGACCTGCAGTTTCGCTTCGAAGACTTGCAACGGATTGCAACATATATAAATACTTTTTTAAAAAAGGTTTAAAAGAAAATATAGGATTTAATAAGCGTGTTAGTACTGTGTGAAAAAACTTGACGCTCTTTTTGCAATTGATTGAATCCTACGTTTGCGAACACAAAATTAACAGTTACTTTTTGATTAAGACTTTGATTTACATAATTATCTAACCTTATTAACAAAGTGCTGAAAAGGTTTTCAGATGAAAACTACTTCAGTAGTTGATTGCTTATTTCTGTTAAGAGAATGTTATCAGAATGCTTACCTTCTGTTACAGAATTTACTTGACTGATATGCTTGAACTTTATAAGGCACAATTTAATCTGGTAAATCAAGAAAACTTTACTGCTACTTTTGCATACTGATTAACATTTGTTAACAAGAATAATGTGTGTAAAATTATTTGTGAGTGCCTGATTTTCAGGACTCGAAAAAGTTGACAAAATTTGCAGGGTTAATCATTTTCACTTAAGGAGTTTCTAAATCCCAAATTTTCATGAAAATCGCTATTGCTGCCGATCATGCCGGCTTCGAACTTAAAGCATTTCTACTTCCATTTTTAACCCAACAAGGAATTTCTTTTGAAGATCTTGGAACCTACTCTTTAGAGAGTATGGATTATCCTGATGTTGCGCATCCTTTAGCCACTCAAGTTGAAACAGGTGTTGCTGAATTGGGAATTTTAATTTGTGGAAGTGCGAACGGTGTAGCTATGGCAGCAAATAAACACCAAGGAATTAGAGCAGCAATTTGTTGGAAAGTAGAGATTGCAGAACTAGCTCGCCAACACAACAACGCGAATGTATTGTGTCTACCTGCGCGCTTCATTTCAACAGAAGATGCTTTTGAAATCACGTCAGCTTTTTTGAAAACAGAATTCGAAGGTGGCCGCCATCAGCGAAGGGTTGAAAAGATTGGTTGTTGATTGAACTTTTTTAACAGTTTAGATGTATCAAAAACAGCGTATTTTCGTTGTTGGTAACATACTATATATAGATGAGGAGTTCTACGTATTCGGTTTTGATTGCAAAACTGGATGAGTTTATTCGTAAGTATTACAAAAATCAACTAATCCGCGGTGCTATTTACACCGTTGGAGCGGTAGCAGCTTTTTATCTGCTTTCTGCACTGGTTGAATATTTTGGAGAGTTAAATACAATAGGTAGGGCAATTCTTTTTTACTCTTTTGTGTTGCTTTCCTTGGGCATCTTGGTCAAATTCATTTTTCAACCTTTGGCTGGATTATTAAAACTAGGGAAGGTTATTTCACATGAAACTGCTGCGCAAATTATTGGTTTGCATTTTACTGATGTGAAGGATAAGCTGATCAATACCCTCCAACTTCATCAACAATTAGATAAAAAGAGTTTCAATGAAGAGCTTATACTGGCAAGCATTGATCAAAGGATTATCGAGTTAAAGCCTGTTTCATTTACTTCAGCAGTAGATCTTAAGCAGAATTTAAAGTACGCACGTTTTGCAATGATTCCGATTGGAGTAATTGCCGTGCTTCTTCTTTGGATCCCATCTTTGTTAACAGAAAGTTCTAGACGAATTATTGCTTACGACCAAGTATTTGATCCTGTTGCCCCTTTTAGTTTTTCAATTACCAATGGAAAATTAGAAACTCCAGCCCAACAAGATTTTGAACTTCAAGTAAAAACCTCTGGAGCTGAAATTCCAGATCAGGTTTTTCTAGATATTGATGGAAATAAATTCAGACTAAACAAAGCAGATAAACTTAACTTCAGTTACACTTTTAAAAATGTACAGCGTGATATTTCATTTCGATTTTATGCTGATGGATTTTATTCGAAGCCTTATGAATTGAAAGCTTTGCCAAATCCTGTGCTGAACGGCTTTAGTGTTGCTTTAGATTATCCAACATACACTGGAAAAAAAGACGAAGTGATTAGCAACGCTGGAGATTTGAACATACCAGCGGGCACGAAAGTTACATGGAAGTTAAATACTGCTAATACAGAAAAACTTCAGTTAGCATTTCAAGATTCGGTTATTAATGCTGAAAACGCTGGCCGCGGACAGTTTGCATTTAGTTCAGTATTCAAGAAAGACAATAGATACAGAATCAGAACTTCCAATCAGTTTTTACAAGGAAAAGACCAAGTTGAATATGCAGTGTCGGTAATTACTGATGAATATCCGAATGTAATTGTGGAAGAAAAATCCGATTCCATTGCTGCCTCGGTTGTTTACTTCAAAGGAGATATGGAAGACGATTATGGATTTTCTGCATTGAAGTTTTCATTTGTTAGAAAAAGCGGAGAAGAAGTAATTCTTCAGAAATCAACAGATATCCCTTTCAACAGGAATTTTGTAAAGAATGTATTTTTCTGGACGATGAATTTTTCTGATCTCCAGCTCAATCCAGGAGAAGAAGTGGAGTATTGGTTTGAAGTGTGGGACAATGATGGAATCAATGGTGCAAAATCTGCTCGTTCCAATAGAAAGATTTTTAAAGCGCCTACACTAGATGAGATTTACAAACAACAAGAGGACAAGAATACCAATCTGAAAACCGATCTTAAAGAAACCATCAAAGACGCTAAGCAACTGCAAAAAGACTTAGATGACCTTACCAAGCGAATGATGGAAAAGAAAGAATTGAGCTGGCAAGACAAGAAAAAAGCTCAGGAACTTATCGATAAGCAACAACAACTGCAGCAGCAAATCGAGAACATTAAGAATGAGAATCAGCTAAACAACCAGCAAAAAGAGGAACTCCGCCAGAGTGATGAGAATATTTTAGAAAAGCAAAAACAGTTAGAAAATCTTTTCGAGCAAATTTTAAGTGAAGAGATGAAAGAAAAACTGAAGCAATTAGAGGAGTTGATGAAGAATCTCGACAAGGAGAAACTTCGTGATGCAGTTGAAAAAATGAAGCAAGACAACAAAGACATTGAGAAAGAACTCGATCGATCTTTGGAACTTTTTAAGCAATTAGAGTTAGAGCAGAAAATGAATGCAGCAATCGATAAGCTCGATCAAATGCAGAAGAAGCAGGAAGAACTCTCAGAGAAATCTGAACAAAAAAAGGCTGATGAACAAGAGATAAAGAAGGAACAAGATCAACTGAATAAGGAATTCGAGGATTTTAGAAAAGAAATGGATCAGCTCGAAAAGAAAAATAGTGAACTCGAAGAACCTATGAATCTGGGAGATAGTGATAAGCAGGAGCAAGATATAGAGCAAGATATGCAGAATTCATCGCAAGAGCTGCAACAGAAAAAGGGATCAAAAGCTTCGAAATCGCAGAAAAGTGCGGCTGGTAAAATGCAGCAAATGAAGGATAAAATGCAACAAGACATGGCTGCTTCAGAAGGGGAGAGCTTGGAAGAAGATGTTGCAAAAATTCGCGAAATACTAGAAAACCTTTTGCAGTTGTCGTTCGATCAAGAAAAATTGATGAAGCAATTACAAAAAACCAATCCATCTAATCCATTGTTTACTGGCATCACCGCAGAGCAAAAGCGCCTGAAAGACAATGCAGTTGCGATTGAGGATTCATTGTTTGCGTTGAGTAAGCGTGTGGCCGAGCTAGAATCTTTCATTAATCGCGAAATCAGCAAGATTAACAATGAACTAGACAAAACTGTTGAGTTTCTAGCTGAACGACAGGTTGGTCAAGCTGCATCAAGGCAGCAATCCGCAATGACTTCAGTAAATAATCTAGCCTTGATGCTTTCTGAGGTTTCCGACCAAATGCAGAAACAACTGGCAGCTCAGCAACAGCAGCAGAAGCAGGGCAACGGTTCCTGCAAAAAACCGGGTAACAATAAAAAACCTGGGCAGGGAAAACCTTCTATGAGCACCATGCGTCAACTTCAGCAACAGCTAAATGAGCAGATGCAGCAAATGAAAGACGGAATGAATAAGCCAGGTCAAGGAAAGCAGGGTAAGCAAGGCAGTGAGCAGCTGGCGAAAATGGCGGCTCAGCAGGAGGCTTTGAGAAATCAGCTTCAGAAGATGATGAATGAAATGATTAAGGAAGGCGATGGAGGCAATGCGGGGAATCTGAGAAACATTTTGAATAAAATGGAGCAAACAGAAACCGAAATTGTAAATAAGAACTTAAGTTTGGAAACAATGAAGCGTCAGCAAGAAATCCTTACCAAGTTACTAGAGGCAGAAAAAGCTGAGCGAGAACGAGAGTTAGACACAAAAAGAGAATCAAACGAAAATAAAACTGACTACAGACGTAACATTCTTGAGTTTAATCAGTACAACAAACTAATGAACCAAGAGGCAGAATTATTAAAAACTTTACCTCCTTCATTGAAACCCTTTTACAAAAACCTCGTAAAGGACTACTTTAACACCGTCAATTAAGTCTTCAACGCATGATGATAACCGAGACCCGATCTGTAAGTTTTCCCTCTGTGAAAGAGAACATCGCCCTTGTTGGCAAATACGTAGATGAGATCTGCGAATTCTATAATATCGGAGACGAGAATTATGGAAACATCCTCATCGCCGTTACCGAAGCTGTTTCAAATGCGATTTTTCATGGAAATCGATTAAATCCTGAAAAGGACGTTCGTTTTCATTATGAAACAAAAGAAAACAACCTTTGCTTCATCATTGAAGACGAAGGTCGTGGATACAATCCTGAAACATTGCCTGATCCAACAGATCCAGAAAATATTGAAAGTCCGAATGGAAGAGGCGTTTTTTTAATGCGCAAACTTACCGACGATATTCGTTTCGAGAACGAAGGAAAGCGTGTTGAACTTTACTTTAGAATCGTAAATCAATAAGCACTGATCACTTTTCATCTACAAGACGTTTCTTTTCGTCTTCAACATAAGCTACTGATCCGCAGTTGGATCAAGGAGGTCGCCCGGTCTGAATTTAAACAGACGGGCGATCTCGTTTTTATATTTTGCAGCGACGACTTCCTGCTCAATATGAATAAAGAGTACCTTGAACATGATTATTATACCGATATAATCACGTTCGACTATAGCGAAATTGATAAAGTTGCAGGCGAAATGTATATCAGCATCGATCGCATCAAGGATAATGCTAAGTTGATGGAAGTTAGACTGTTAGATGAAATACATCGCGTGATTATCCATGGTGTTCTGCATCTTTGTGGCTACAAAGACAAGTCTAAGCAAGAAGAAAACGCTATGCGTTTAGCAGAAGATAAAGCATTGGAAATGCGACCATTGCTTATGCTTAATTTATAAGCACATCTTGATTACTTTTGCAGATTAATAACGGTGAATTGTTTCACGTGGAACACAAAATATGTTCAAAGAATATGATGTAATTGTTGTTGGCGCTGGGCATGCTGGTTGCGAAGCTGCTGCCGCTGCTGCGAATATGGGATCATCTGTGCTGTTGGTAACGATGAACATGATGACCATTGGACAAATGTCTTGTAATCCAGCGATGGGCGGTATTGCCAAAGGGCAAATTGTTCGGGAAATCGATGCGCTTGGAGGTTATTCAGGCATTGTCTCTGATAAATCTGCGATCCAATTCAAAATGCTGAATTTATCGAAGGGACCAGCGATGTGGAGTCCACGCGCACAGAACGACAGAAATCGATTTACTGAAGAATGGAGAATTACTTTAGAGGGTATTTCGAACCTCGATTTTTTCCAAGATATGGTATCTGGCTTGATCATTCAAGGGAATAAAGTTACCGGAGTTAAGGTTGGATTAGGTATTGAAATTAGAGCAAAGGCTGTTGTTTTAACCAACGGCACTTTCCTTAATGGGCTCATTCATATTGGTGAAAAGAATTTTGGAGGCGGGCGTGCTGCTGAAAGAGCAGCAACAGGAATTACTGAACAGTTGGTTGATTTAGGTTTCCAATCAGGAAGAATGAAGACAGGCACTCCACCAAGATTGGATGGTAGGTCTCTGGACTATTCTAAGATGGAAATTCAGCCGGGTGATGTAAACCCTGGGAAGTTTTCATATACCGACACTCCCCTACTCTCAAAGCAACTTCCATGTTGGATGACCTATACCTCTGGTGAGGTTCACGATACTTTGCGAAAAGGATTTGATAAAAGCCCGATGTTTAGCGGTCGTATTCAAGGTCTCGGGCCAAGATATTGTCCATCTATCGAAGATAAGATTGATCGTTTTGCTGACAAGGAAAGACATCAGCTTTTCGTAGAGCCTGAAGGATGGAATACTGTTGAAGTGTACGTAAACGGATTTTCAACATCTCTGCCAGAAGAGATACAGTTTGAGGCATTGAGAAAAGTAGCTGGTTTTGAAAACGTAAAAATGTTTCGTCCAGGTTATGCGATCGAGTACGATTACTTTCCGCCCGAACAACTTCAATTAACCTTAGAAACCAAATTAATTGAGAACCTTTATTTTGCTGGGCAGATTAATGGAACTACCGGTTATGAAGAGGCTGCTGGTCAAGGTTTGATGGCTGGAATTAATGCGCATTTAAAGATTCGTGGAGAAGCTCCTTTTATCTTGTCGAGGTCGGAAGCCTATATTGGAGTGTTGATCGACGATTTGGTAACAAAAGGAACAGAAGAGCCCTATCGGATGTTCACCTCAAGAGCTGAATATCGGATCTTGTTACGCCAAGACAACGCTGATTTTCGATTAACTGAGCGTTCCTACAACATAGGATTGGCTAAGAAAGAACGTTTGGAGGCAGTAAGGGAAAAGTATATTAAAGTCCATGATGTAGTTAAATACTTGAAGAACTCTAGTGCAGATCCTTCAGAAGTGAATCCTTACTTAGAAGCTCAATTGTCGCCAGGTGTTACTCAAAAAGTCAAGTTTGCTGGTATCGTTGCACGGCCTCAGGTTTCCTTGATTCATATGAAGAATGCTATGCCTTCACTTCAAGCATATTTTTCAGAAAGAATGATTGATGATGAAGACTTATCCTTAGCAGAAATTCAAATGAAATACGAAGGATACATCAAAAAGGAACAGGAGGTCGCAGATAAGTTAAGCCGTCTGGAACATATTGAATTGCATTCAAACTTCGATTATACCGCTTTAAAATCATTATCAACTGAAGCGCGTCAAAAATTATCAGCTATCAAACCAAGTAATATCGGACAAGCATCGCGTATTAGCGGAGTGTCGCCAGCTGATATTTCTGTGTTGATGGTTTATCTTGGCCGTTGATTGTTTCACGTGGAACGCATGTACAAAATTTCTAATTGTCCGGTTTGCTCCGGAACCGAATTCGAACCCCTTCTTATTTGCAAAGATTACACTGTTTCTCATCAGGAGTTTGAGATCGTGCAATGTAAATCCTGCGAATTTGTGCTAACAGATCCACGACCAGAAAACAAAGATCTAGGCGAGTATTATAAGTCTGATACCTACATTTCGCACAGCGACAGCTCAGCAGGAATTGTAAATAAGTTGTACAAAGTTGCGAGAAGCTTTACTATGAGAAGCAAGTATGCCCTTGTAAAGAACTACGCAAAAAGCAAAGGTTTGTTGGATGTTGGTTGTGGAACTGGGGCGTTTTTAAGCTTTTGCGCACAAAAGGATTTGATGGTGGATGGTGTTGAACCAGACCAAGACGCGAGGAGTTTTGTACAAAAGAACCATGGGATTTTGGTGCATGAAGAAGACCAATTGAAGACGTGGGAAGCGCAAAAGTTTTCTGCAATAACCATGTGGCATGTGTTGGAGCATGTTCCAGATTTGAATGAAAGGATTCAGGAATTAAAGAACCTTCTGGACAATAGCGGAAGGTTATTCGTTGCCGTTCCAAACTATACTTCTGGAGACGCAAATCGTTATGGGAAATATTGGGCAGCTTACGATGTGCCAAGACATTTGTGGCACTTTAGTCCAAAATCGATCCGAACACTATTCAACAAACATGGTTTTGTGCTCGAGAGAACATTACCTATGAAATTGGATTCGTTTTATGTTTCGATGTTGAGCGAAAAATACAAAAACGGCTCGCCGAGACTTTTCTCTGCCGTATGGAGTGGATTGAAGTCAAATTTGGCAGCGGGAGACGATAAATGGTCAAGCCAAATTTACGTTTTTAAAAAATAGGCCATTTTTAGTCGATTTAAGCGCGAGCGACCCGCATTTGGGGTAATTGCATTCGGACCGCGCTTTCGCGCAATTTAACGCGACCTAGAAACGGCGACCATCAAACCCTTGTAAAGACTGAGATATGCGTGTTTGGAAAGCAAAATGGTTGATGAATTTGTATCCTCCGCTCCTTGTTAACAGAATTTCAGTGAAGCGAATCAGCAGTGACTATAAACTGGTAGAAGTTCGTGTGAAGAAATCCTTGTTGAATCGAAATCTTCAGAAATCGATTTTCGGAGGAACTATTTTTTCAGCAGCCGACCCTTTTCATGCATTGATGTATTGGCAGATTTTTAAAATGAAAGGAGTGAGTTGTGAGGCATGGCTTAAACGCGCAGAAATACAATACCTCAAACCAGCAAATTCAGATTTGCGATTATTGTTCGAAATTTCAGACGACGATATTAAAATAGTTAATGCACAATTAGAGGAAAGAGGCAAGGCAGAAATGGTTCATGAAACGGCGATTTTGAACAATAAAAATGAGACAGTTGCATTTGTTCGAAGCACAATATCATTGAAGAAAAAACTTTCGGTGTAGCCAATTGTTAAAAGGCGAATTTTAATTAAAAGAATAAATAGAATATTCGTCTCTATTCCATAAACTAGACCTCAAAATATAGGATTTTTGATAATCTGAAATTGAATTATAAACACAATTAGCGCCTTGATCTATTGGCCAATTTGTGAAATGATCCCAGACCAAAATATATTCGTTTTTAGCACGCGGATTTTGAGCTTTTAGTTGTTCGGTGTTGTGATAAAAGCGCATGGAAATGTTTTCATTTCTAAAGAATCTGAATTCATAGTAATGTGCCATAACATAGCCGATGTCGTAAGGACAATACACAGTAATCTTTCCATTTTCGTTAGACAGATCATTTAATTTCCTGAATGTATTTAAATCTGGTGAAGCATAAGAAATGCTCGTGGCAATTGATTTAATTCCCATGGAAACAAGAAATACAACAATTAACCCTTTTTTTAATGTATCTGAATAATAATCCAATTGTTTATTAAGCCAACTCTCGGGAATCATTTGAACGATTATAATTGGTAATAAATAAAACACTGGAAATAGAAAACGAATTTCTTTGTGACCTATTAAGCTGTGAAGGAAAACAAACGAAAAAAACAACCAAAAGAATTGACTTTTCTTAAGCTTTATTATTGCAATTATACACAGTCCAATTAATAATATTCCGAATGGAAAACCGAACCAATTCTGGCTTTGAATAATGTAGTCGTACCAAGGAGAAACGCCGAACATGTCTTCGGATTTCAACATTGTTTCACGGAAATAATTAAGAGGAGGAAATGTCAAAGTATTATATAGCCAAAAGTCTATAAAAACAGAGAGTAATAAAATGGCACAGCCACCTGCAATTATGGGTAATGAATATTTTATATTGTTTCGCTGGTAATAGAGTAACCAAACAAACAACGCCATAGCAACGATGCCGATTTGAAAACGAGATTCAAACGCTAGCCCCCAGCATATTCCTGAAAAAACGAGAGATTTAATTCCAGCAGATTGTATTGATGTTCCACGATGAAACATGAAAAACAAAGCATATATCATGAATATTCCTGACCAATTTTCAGAGGAATATCTTGCATGTAGGAAGGGTAAGAACCAAAGAAAATTTAAAAGAAAAGAAATCAAAATATGTTGACTGGTATTTTGAAAAAGTATGTTGGCTAATTTTCTAATGGCAATTATTGAAATGAATCCAAGAATTAGCGATAAAAATCTCAAAATATCAGATATCCAAAAAGGATCGATTTTTCCAAAGAATAAAAGGCTAAGTTTTCCAAAACAGAACGCTATAAATGGTTGAAAACCAGGTCGCATTTGTGCAGGATATTCCCATGCCAAGCTTTCGTAAGTGCAGAGATTTAATTTGTATCCAGCAAATTCCAAGATTTGAAAATGCTCATCACCATGCTGATAACCTGTACAGTAAAAGAAGGCTAGAATGTGCATTAGAAATCCAAATACCCAAAAAGGCCTTTCTTCTCGACTTAATGACTTCCACCAGCGAATTAAAATCATAATTATTTGAATTTTTTAGTTTTATCCTCCCCTACTGTGCTTTTCCCATTTGAAATTTGAAACTTAATATTAATCAACGCGTCCTCAATCGGCTCGTTTCTCAATTGATTTTTCAAATCATTCAAAAGCGAATTAATTTGCTCCCAAGTGCCATCAACACTAGTTTCGAACGGAGAAACGGAATAATTCAATCCGCTTTTTTGAATGATTTCAATAGATCTATCTACTATTTCCATTGCAACTTTCGTTTTTTCCAAGGGAACTACTTGAATTGCAGCATTCATGATTTGATCTTTTTCCATCGTTAATTGGGTTTTACAATTAAATGGCCATTATAATGCATGATAGAGTCATTTTTCCAAATAAAAATATTTCGGTAGTCTTTATTCGCTGGGCGAATCAACAAATGATCAATTTCTATCGGATGATTAATGTAGCCATCTCTTTTAAACATGATATCATAAGAGGCACTAGGTTCTTGACCCCAAAAATGAATTTCTACAAAAGACCAATCTCCGAAAATATTAGTGCTTTGATTCGGAGAAATGGCGCCTGTAATCCAAGTCTTTTTATTGATGTAGTTCTTTTCTATGAAGCAGTAGCCAGAAAGTTGATCCTGACCAGAATTTTTTCCCGCATTGTTCATCCACATGCTAAGAATGTATTCTTGGTCTTTTTGAAAATGCCCTTTGTTGATAGAGTGTAAAACGGTGTAAATGCCGCCATTTATTTGTTTTGATGCATTACTTAATAAACCAGAAAAACTGCAGTTTTCGAAGTTTTCATAGATCACTTCATCTGAATTTGCTAAGCTTTCATTAAGTTGTATTGCATTATTCCATGTTTCATTTCTATCGTCATGGAACAATGCGCTTTTCGTTATTTCATAAAGCGAAAATGTGGTTGACTGAATTAGTAATTTGGAGCGTTTTATAATATTTAATTCTTCATTTGTGACGCCTGTTTTATTTACAAGCAATAAAAATGGCCTTATGTCAATAATGTCGTTTTTAAGTTTTTTTGGATATAAGCCAAGCCCGGTTATTTGCATCATCTTTTTACTGTCCGAAATGCTTGTTCTACTAAGAAATGACGCCATGATTGGCATATTTAAATGAAACGAAAGTGTTTTTGAAAGTTTATATATACTATCGTTTGCTGTTTTTCCATAATTGTCTGAACCAATATAGTAGTAAGGAAGAGGAATAATTGCCTGGTAATTTTTTGAATTGATTGATTTTAAATTATTTTTAATTTCATCTGACAACTGATGAAAATCAAATATGTTTATATACTTTCTTGCATTTTGCTGAATTTCTAAATGATAATCTTTGCTTTCCCAAACAGGTATCGATAGAAAAATCAATGGTATTAGGAATTTCGAAACTATTTTAGGATGATTTTTTCTGTCTGAATATTGCTGCATTTTATAAGTTGCAACAATTCCGATGATAAAATAAAACAACCATGAAAATCGGCCAATGGCTCTGAATTGTTTGATAAATGTGAAATACTCGAGGAGCTTTTCTAATTTCCACCAGAAAGGAAACAACATAGAAAACATCAAGCAAGAAACGCCTATCCAAGTTAAATATCTTAATAAGGGATGATTAATTATTGTGTGTGTTTTTTCATTTCTGAATTTTATTTTGTAATAAATAAATTGAAATGAAAGGATTATCGAAACAAATAGAGAAATGATCCCGATGTATGATATTCCTTCAATAGAAGGATCAATGCTTGGGAATAAGTGTTTAATTAATTCAGAAATTGGGCCTCTTTTGGGCAAGAAAATCGATGAGAACGATGCATGAAGTTCATAAATTCCCCAAGGATTATTTGTTCTGCCAACGTGGTTATCGGTTAGAATAAGAAAAACATAAAAAGCGATAAAGGCGAATGATCCAGCGGAAAACAATTTGATTCCATTGAGTCTTTGTTCTTTGTGGAACATCATAAATACTCCAATTGCAGCTGATAGGATTAAAGACATCATCCCCAAGTAGGCATGAATTGTAAACCAAAACAGAGTATTGGTAAAAAGCAGAATTATGTATTTTCTTGATGTTTGGTTTTGGAAATATTTTTGAATCAGGTAAATGCTAATTGGAATGCAGAAGCTGTAGGACAAGGCAAGGTGGCCTGTTAAACGAAATGTTTGTGGAGATAGCATCATCAATCCCACCGCCGAAGCTGTTGCAAGCGGTTGATCGATTTGAAGATTGCGAAATATTCTATATAGAACAACTGCAGCAAGAATCGGAGAAATCAAAAGAGCCACATTCAATATCCCGATGCAGTTTTCAGCAAAAATTGGATGGATGAAGCTCAGTAATTTTAGGAGAAATACGGGCAGTGGATGGCAATCAGTGTAAAGCAAGTGTTCCCCATAAGGATAATTCATGCCTGAAAACTCTGTCGAGAAGGCGTTATTCTGAATATACCAAACGTATGTATAGTAATTCTTTAACCCATCACCAGAGCCATTGAATAAAAAGCTTTGGGGATGAATTAAAAATGGCCCGTAATAGTATAAAATTAGGGCTGTAGAAATCAGTAAAACTGGACCATTATCCTGCAAGAACCTCTTTAATGTCTCGAGGAAATTCTTCATCGTAGAAGTCCGCTTTGTTAAAGTTGTCGGATGGCTTCTTCATCAAAGCCGATGATAAGTCCCTTTGGGGTTTCAATAATTGGGCGACGAATTAAGCTCGTATTATTTGCCATAACTGAAATCGCATTGTTATCGTCGCCAATATTGTCGCGCACTTCTTGTGGAAGTTTTTTCCACGTGAGTCCTTGTTTGTTGATAAAGCGCTCGCGGTTTTCTTTTGCAAACCAAGTTTTGATCTTCTCTTCTGAGATTCCTGATTTTTTATAATCGTGGAATTCGTATTCAACACCGTTTTCAAGCAATGCATCGAAAGCTTTCTGCATGGTGTTGCAGTTCTTAATTCCATATATCGTTACCATAGTACAAGAATAAAAAAACCCGGACGATTTGACCGGGTTTTCTTGAAGAAACTTTTGAGATTTATTTGAAGGCGTTTTCCCCTGTGATATCCATTCCAGTAATCAATAAGTGAATGTCGTGAGTGCCCTCATAAGTAACTACAGATTCGAGGTTCATCATGTGGCGCATGATCGGGTATTCGCCCGTGATGCCCATTCCTCCATGAATTTGGCGTGCTTCCCTTGCGATTTCGAGCGCCATGTTTACGTTGTTACGCTTTGCCATTGAGATCTGCGCTGCAGTGGCACGGTCTTCATTTCTGAGGACGCCCAATCTCCAACATAGCAATTGTGCTTTTGTGATTTCGGTAATCATTTCGGCAAGTTTCTTTTGCTGAAGTTGAAATGCTGCGATTGGCTTTCCGAACTGAACTCTTTCCTTTGAGTAACGCAATGCAGAATCGTAGCAATCCATAGCAGCTCCAATTACGCCCCATGCGATACCGTAACGTGCAGAATTCAAACATCCTAGCGGACCTTTCAAGCCTTCAACATTCGGCAACAAGTTTTCTTTCGGAACACGTACGTTGTCGAAAACAAGTTCGCCTGTGGCAGAAGCACGAAGCGACCATTTATCGTGTGTTTCAGGTGTTGTGAAACCTTCCATTCCGCGTTCCACGATGATCCCACGGATCCTACCTTCGTCATTTTTAGCCCAAACGACTGCGATATCTGCAAATGGGGCATTTGAAATCCACATTTTTGCACCATTCAACAAGTAGTGATCTCCTTTGTCTTTGATGTTGGTGATCATGCTTCCAGGATCTGATCCAGAATCTGGCTCAGTTAAACCAAAGCATCCCATCAATTCGCCTGTTGCTAGTTTGGGTAAATATTTACGGCGTTGTTCTTCAGAACCGTATTTATAGATTGGATACATCACCAAAGAGCTTTGAACGGAAGCCGTGGAGCGGATACCACTATCACCTCGTTCAATTTCTTGCATGATTAATCCATAAGTGATTTGATCTAGACCTTGACCTCCATATTCTACTGGAATGTAAGGGCCAAATGCACCAATTTCAGCAAGTCCTTTCAAGAGGTGTTTCGGGAATACTGCACGTTGTGCGTGATCTTCGATGATTGGTGTAACTTCTTGTTTTACCCATGCCCGCACAGTATCGCGGATGAGTTTTTGCTCGTCGGTGAGCAGGTCATCAATTTGATAATAATCGTGACCTTGGAACCTGTCTTTACTCATGATTGCTTGTTTTTGGCGCGGCAAAAATAGCCATTTCCTTTGTTTGAAACATCCTGAAAGCATGATTGTTTGATTTCTGATCGATTCTTAAGTGTTTCTGAGATGTTAAATTTTCGGTAATGCTGATCAAGTGTGACATTGGTTACCTTTTAAGATCGATTAACTTTCTAAATTTGATGAATATAAATAGCATAAAATGGCAACGAAAAAATCAACAACAGCAAAAAGTACCATCAAGGCAACAGCTAGAAGAACGGTTGCTAAAAAGGTAACATCCATAGGATTAGATCACACCCAAAGTTCAGAATTAGCCGAAAAGTTAAATGATCTTCTCGCAAATTATCAGATATTTTATATGAACGTAAGAGGTTTCCATTGGAATATTAAGGGAGAGAAATTCTTTGAGCTCCACTTGAAATTCGAGGAGCTCTACAATAATTTGGTCTTAAAGATCGATGAGGTGGCTGAACGAATCCTCACTTTAGGGCACATTCCGCTGCATGGTTATGACGATTATTTGGCGACAGCCGTCGTTAAGCCAACCAAAAATGTTAGCGAAGGAAAGAAAGCAATTCAAGCCATATTAGATGCATTTAAAGTTTTGATCACCAAGCAACGTGTTTTGCTCGACTTGTCGGATGTTGCTGATGATGAAGGGACTAATGCATTGATGAGTGATTACATCCGTGAACAAGAGAAACTTGTTTGGATGTATTCCTCGTGGATGGGAAATTAGAATTGAAATAAATTTTGCTGGTTTAGGAGGATGAATCAATGCGGATATGATTTCCTATATCTTTGATTCGTTCCATTTAACAGCATGATATGTACGGAGAATTTCAAAAATTTCTGCAAGATGAGCTAACCGCGATAGACCAGGCAGGACTTTTCAAAAAAGAAAGAATCATTATCAACCCTCAAGGTGCCGACATTAAAGTGAGCGGAGGTCAAGAGGTGCTTAATTTTTGCGCAAACAATTACCTCGGGCTATCATCGCATTCTGCAGTAATTGATGCTGCTCACAAAACCCTTGAAACACATGGTTTTGGAATGAGTAGCGTGCGCTTTATTTGTGGAACACAAGATATTCACAAAGAGCTTGAGAAAAAGATTTCAGACTTTTTAGGAACCGAAGACACGATTCTATACGCTGCGGCTTTTGATGCCAACGGAGGCGTGTTTGAGCCATTGTTTGGCGCTGAAGACGCGATCATTTCTGACTCCCTTAACCACGCGTCGATTATTGATGGCGTTCGTTTGTGTAAGGCAGTTCGTTATCGCTATGAGAACAACAACATGGCCGATTTAGAGGCAAAGTTGATCGAATCGCAAGCTCAGAGATTTAGAATTATCGTTACCGACGGCGTTTTTTCGATGGATGGCTACATTGCTCAGTTGGATAAAATCGTTGAGCTCGCCGAAAAACACAACGCTTTGATCATGGTTGATGATTGTCATTCAACAGGTTTTCTAGGTAAAACAGGTAGAGGAACAGCAGAACACTGTGGCGTAATGGGTAAAATCGACATTATCACAGGAACCCTTGGTAAGGCGCTTGGTGGCGCAATGGGTGGATTTACATCTGGAAAAAAGGAAATCATCGACATGCTTCGTCAGCGTTCCAGGCCTTACTTGTTTTCAAATTCATTGGCGCCTTCGATTGTTGGTGCCGGCATAGCCGTGATGGATTTGCTCAGTTCAACAACTGAACTCCGCGATAAATTGATGGAAAACACAGCTTATTTCAGAGAAAAAATGAAAGCTGCAGGATTCGATATCAAAGATGGAATTCATCCAATTTGTCCGGTTATGCTTTACGATGCCAGGTTGAGTCAGGTGTTTTCGGAGAAGCTTCTCGAAGAGGGCATTTATGTGATTGGATTCTATTACCCAGTTGTTCCTAAAGGCCAAGCAAGAATTCGTGTTCAGATTTCTGCAGCGCATGAAAGACATCATCTCGACAAAGCCATTGCCGCATTTACCAAAGTGGGTCGAGAATTAGGAGTGATTCAATAAACTAAAAGCTGTATCTATGAAAATCAAACTTACCACACTTGCTATTCTTTTAAACATCGGACTTTTTGCTCAAGTTGGAGAGGAAAAAACGGAATACAAAAAGAGCTATATGGCCACTGCTTCAGAGTTTATCCTATCCATGGGAAATCTTGGGAACGCCAAAATCTATGCGCCCAACCCACTTGGAGGAGACCAAATTTTAATCTCTGACAAAGCGGCTTCGCCTGTTCCACGTTTTTCGGCATTTTTTCATTTTACTCAGCAATTACACTACAATTTCTCTAGCGGATTTGGAATGTACACAGGCTTAGGACTTAGGAATATTGGAATGATTAATAATTTGAACGATACAATTCGTGTAAAGCATCGTGCATACAGCATTTCAGTGCCGTTGGCTTTCAAAATCGGCAACATGGGCAAGAAGTCTTATTTTGCCTTGGGCGGAGAAGCAGAGTACATGTTTCACTTCAAACAAAAGGTTTTTGTTGGAGAGGGCAGGGGAGACAAGCAAAACAAAACTTCTGAATGGTTCTCAAGTCGCCTCAACGGATTTAATCCAAGTGTTTTTGTTGAACTAAATTTTGGTAGAGGAAGCTATATCCGCGTTAAGTATTATCTCATGGATTTCTTGAAGGCCAATGCACGTCAAGGGATTAATGTTAGCGGACAAGACCTCAATTTCACCACAGATAGTAGTCAGCTTTTTGCTGTTTCTTTTGGAAAAGTGGTTAGCAAAAAGAAGAAGCAATAAAATTTATTGAAATTGATTTTGAAGCTCTGAGGACCTAGGCTTTCAGAGCTTTTGTTTTGAAGAATGGAGACATTAAGTGCATGTTCTTAAAAGACCGTTTAGAAAGTTTTGTTGGAACGAATTGAAATAAAAAAGCCCGCAGATGTTTGACATCTGCGGGCTTTTTTATTTTAGCTAAATATTTTAGTTATTGATCACTAGCTTCTTAGTGATTAAGCCTTTTTCGGTAATCAGATTAACCATGTAAATTCCACTTGCAAGATCGCTTGTTGGGAAAGTGATGCGATCCTTGTCAACTTGTTGAAGTTGTTTTGTAAAAATCACTTGACCTTGAGCATTCATCAAATTCACTGTAGCGTCGAGTGTTTCGAACAAATTTAAATCGATGTTTACTTCTGTTGAAGCCGGATTTGGAATCAAAGCAAAGTAATTCTGCTTGTCGTAATTCATCATTCCTGTAACATCATATTCCCAACATTCTCCGCCGATAACTGTAGTTGTAGTTGTCATCATTGCGCTTACAACATCTACAATCTTTTTGATGCAAATGGTGTCATTTGTTAGCTCGTAATAATGCACACGAACAATTGGCGTTGGTTCGTAATACTTGCGGATCATAGAATCTTGATATGAAATACCGATCACTTTGTTTCCACCTAAAACAAACTCAGGCTGGATAGGATATTCAACAGGATCTGCTAAGTTTTCTACATCCCAAATATGAACACCGCTGAGCTCAAATTCGTATGCCGTAACACGAGTTGAAGGGTTGGTAATTCCAATGTCGACGAATTTTTCGCTGAAATCAACATTCATAATTTCAAGAGTAACCGTATCTGCAGGGTTTAGCGATCCTCCAGGGAAATTGCAGTGGTCGTGTGGTGTATTGCCTGGATGCTGATGCGTTATTCCATAATTTACACAGCTCGAAATCAATGCAGCATCGTACACTGTAATTCTGTTGTCTTGATTGATGTCGTTACAAGCCGTTGGAAGAATGTCGTTGCCTAAGATTTCATCTACATAATTATGTGAATCGTTCATATCTTGATAACCATTCACGTTGAGATCGCCCATGATGCGCGTTCCTGCGCAATTTCCTTCACAATCAAGCTGCGAAGAGCCAAATACTTCACCTGCACAATCAGTGTATGCTGGGCAATCGTCTAACACCTCAATAGTTCGGTTTCCATTGGCATCTCTTCCAAGGTAAACGCAAACCTGCGCCCAGTTGTTAGCATGGGAAAGTTCAACGCGCCCAAGCGCATCTGCTGCATTGTCCCAGTTAACACGAACGACCATGGTATAACGACCGGTGTCGATTTCTGTAATGTCCATCCACTGACAATCGAGACCAGATCCATAAATATCCCCGCATTGACGGGAAATACCCATGTTGGCGCAACCATACTGCGCATTTCCACCATCTCCGCATTCAAGATCGAGTACGCAGAAACCGTTCTTGAAACCAACCGGAATTGCTTGACCTTGTTGATCGTACATAATGTATTCAGCATAACCTTCGTAATGCCAGTGTCCGTGGCAATTGCCCCAAGAAAACTGAGTTGGTTGTGCTGTAGGAGAACCGATGTAATAATCGGCGGTTCCGATGTTTTTAATGTGCGTCGTGAAACGAATGATATCGCGTTGTCCAAACCCGGTTAGACATCCTTCAACCACCTGACAATTAGATGCATTGATAGTTGAAAGATAAATTGAAGTTTTGATGGTGTTTTCTAACACGATCAAGTCAGGACGACCTTCTGGGCAAAGTGGATTTCCTTCGTAGTAACAAACACCATCAACCGTAGCGATTGGGTTGAAGTTACAAGCTGTCGGATCCATACATCCTGCAACAGGGCCGTTGTAAGTGAGAGACCAATTGATTTCTCCTTCACAGCTTGAAGATACGTCGCCAATGCGGATGTAGTAAGTTACGCCAGCTTCCATCAAAGCGTTTACTCGGGCTTGGTTACCGCATCCACCGCTGTTGTCGTCGTAGTAAATGGTTCCTTCGTTTGAGTTCGTTACGAGCAATCCTGCGCAATGGTCGTACACCCAGATTTTGGTATCACAGGTATTGTTTCCACAAGTGGAGATGAAATACATCCCCGTTGAATCGGGTGTAAATTCGTACCAAGTATTACGTGCTGGAGCAGAGTATTGACCAGGAATAACGTTGAGGGCAGAGTTGCAATCTTGTCCCGGAGGGCAATTAAACTGAACTGTTTGTCCAGCGCCGAAGTTTCCGCCAAAAGCAACTGTGTCGCCATCAAGCACGATGTAATAGGAACCGTTTCCATATTGGCAGCAGATTCCGTCACCTGCAGAGTCGTTGATTTGGAAAGTAAGGCAGTTCTGTGGCGCAACACAAAGGGATGCTCCAGATGAAGTTCCTGCAGCCAATTGCGTGCTTCCAGATGACAAAGTCCAAGAAGTTTCTTGAGGATATTGGTCAGGATTGATGATTACCTGAACGGAAAGCTCTCCAGATGGACATTGAGCAGAAGCCCAATAAGGCATCGAAAAGCCCAATAAAATCAGACAAATCTTAAGTAGAGATGTTTTCAAACGAAGGATGGTTAAGTGTAAAATTGAAATGCAATGATTTGAAAATCAAAGCTACTGAAATTTATTTAATCAAGTAACCCCGGACTTAAGTCTGGGGCTGCCTGTCATAAGTCCGGGGCTGAATGAATGTAAGTCCGGGACTGCGTGTCATGAGTCTTGTGTTGCATGGACATAAGACCAAAAGCTGCGTGATAACTTTTAGCTAAAAACCCGCTAAAACCGGCTTATTGTCGAGAATTAACTCTATTTCTTGGTTGAGTTCTGGTGTGATTAAGTGAATTTTCTCCAAAGATTGAATGTTGTCGAGCAGGTGATTTTTCTTCGAAGCACCCAAAATTACCGTGCTCACATGTGGATTTTTCAAGCACCAAGCAATCGCCAATTGAGGCAAACTGATGCCCGCGTCTTTGGCTAGTTTTTCCAGCTTTCTGGTTTTGTCGAGATTCGATTCGGTGAGCACTTTTTCTTTGAGCCACTCGAGACCGTCGATGCCTAAACGTGTATCGGTTGGGAAGCCATTGTTGTATTTCCCCGACAGGATTCCAGAAGCCAATGGCGACCAAATAGTTGAGCCATAGCCAAGTTCATCGAATACGCGCTTGTACTCTAACTCGAAGCGATAACGGTGAAGCATGTTGTACTGTGGTTGCTCCATGGTTGGTGGAATGAGATGCTCGCGGCGTGCAATAGAAAAGGCTTCCGTGATTTCTTGAGCGCTCCACTCGGAAGTTCCCCAGTACAAGATTTTTCCTTGGCGAATCAAATCGTTCATGGCCCAGACGGTTTCCTCGATAGGCGTTTCAGGATCTGGACGATGGCAGAACAACAGGTCTAAATAATCCAATTGGAAACGTTTCAACGCAGCTTCACAACCTTCCATGATGTGTTTTCTCGACAATCCGGTTTGGTTTGGTTTGTCGCCTCCCCAGAAAAGCTTGCTAGATACCACGTAGGTTTGACGGTTCCATTGTACTTTTTTGAGGATGTTCCCCATCACGATTTCACTCTTTCCTCGGGCGTAGATTTCTGCATTGTCGAAGAAATTAATTCCGCTGTCGTAGGCGGTAATCATAAGATCTTCAGCAACATCATCAGAGATTTGCTTGCCGAACGTAAGCCAAGAACCAAGAGAAAGGGCAGAAACTTTAAGGCCAGAACGGCCCAAACGGCGATATTCCATAGGGTAGGGGAGTGCTAAAAATTAAAGCTTGAAAAGTAGGATAAATTTCTATCAGGGAACGGAATTTCATCGTGTTTGTTTAGCTCAGATAAGGATTGGAGCAATGTTGAGGCAGATAAAAAATCTCTTTGGCAATGAGATACGCGAAGGATTTGGCAGAAATCTATGGTGTGGTGAATTTTCTCTTTACCTTTGCCCAACTTTTTGCAGCGTTTGCTGTTCTTTTCAAGATGGAAAACACAACCCTCCACGCCACGGAAGCCACGATTCTGTTCGCAGGCGATTCCGGCGACGGGATTCAACTTACAGGTGATCAGTTCACCAATACAGCCGCCCTTCACGGGAACGACCTTAGTACATTTCCGAATTTCCCTGCAGAGATCCGTGCCCCACAAGGCACGCTTGCGGGGGTTTCAGGATTTCAGATAAAATTTGGTAGCACCGAAATTTACACGCCTGGCGATCATTGCGATATGCTTGTGGTGATGAATGCCGCTGCTTTGAAAGCCAACTTGAAGCAACTGAAAGCCGGTGGAATCATCATTGCGAACACAGAAGGCTTCGATGCCAAAAATCTTCGATTGGCGAAATATCCTGATGGCGTTAACCCGATTGAAGACGGCAGCTTGGATGCTTTCAGGCTGTTCAAAATCGATGTTACCAAGATGACCAAAGCCACACTCGAAGGTAGCGGCTTGGGCACAAAGGAAATCGACCGTACGAAAAACATGTTCGTGTTGGGATTCATCTATTGGATCTACAATCGATCTCTTGAAACGACGATTAAATTTATCGAGCAGAAGTTCGGTAAGCGTCCAGAAATCGTTGAAGCTAACGTGAAGACCCTCAAAGCGGGTTACCACTACGGTGAAACGAGCGAGACTTTCATGCAGCGCGTGGAAATCAAAGCGGCACAGATTGCTCCTGGAAACTACCGGAATATCAACGGAAATCCAGCAACTGCCTACGGTTTGATTGCTGCTGCACAAAAATCAGGATTGCCGCTTTTCTTAGGCTCTTATCCTATTACACCAGCTTCCGACATCCTGCACGAATTATCACGACACAAGAATTTCGGTGTTCGTACCTTCCAAGCAGAGGATGAAATAGCAGCTATTACTTCGGCAATAGGAGCCGCATTTGGTGGTTCTCTTGCAATCACCACTTCTTCTGGTCCGGGCATCGCATTAAAAACTGAAGCGATCGGATTGGCGATCATGCTTGAATTGCCTTTGGTGATCATCAATGTTCAGCGTGGTGGTCCATCAACCGGTTTGCCAACCAAAACCGAACAAGCGGATTTGCTTCAAGCGATTTATGGAAGAAATGGAGAAGCTCCACTTCCTGTGATTGCGGCTCAAAGTCCTGGCGATTGTTTCTATGCAGTGTACGAAGCGTGCAGAATCGCCGTAGAACACAGCACTCCAGTATTTTTCCTCAGCGATGGTTATTTAGCTAACGGTGCAGAACCTTGGGAGTATCCTGTTTCGGCCGATTTGAAGCCGATCAAGGCAGTTTTTGCGGAAGCATTGCCAGAAGGAGAGAAGTTTTTGCCTTACAAACGCGATGAAAAATTGGCGCGTAAATGGGCGGTTCCTGGCGTTAAAGGTCTTGAACACCGAATTGGTGGATTGGAGAAGGAACACGATACTGGAAACATCAGTTACGATCCAGACAACCACGAGTTTATGGTGAAGTTACGTGCTGAAAAAGTAGAGCGCATCGCCGATTTTATCCCTGATCAGCAAATTGATCAAGGTCCGTCCAAAGGAAAGTTGTTGGTTGTTGGCTGGGGTTCAACTTATGGAGCAATCAAAACAGCTGTGAAGGCTGCACTAGAAGATGGATACAGCGTTGCACATGCGCACATTCGTTACATGAATCCATTCCCGAAAAACTTGGGTGAATTGATGAAGCAATATGATCATGTGTTGGTTCCGGAGATGAACAATGGGCAATTGGTTCGTTTGCTTCGCGACAAATACCTCGTTCCTGCAGAAGGATTTAACAAGATTAAAGGCATTCCGTTCACATCAACGGAGTTGCTCGAAAAAATTAAAACACTCGCCTAACCATGAGCACGGTTGTTAACGATATTCCTGTATTTACAGCAAAAGATCTGGTTACAGACCAGGAAGTACGCTGGTGTCCCGGCTGTGGCGATTATTCAATTCTGAAGCAAGTTCAAACAGTTGTTCCTGAATTGGGATTGAAGCGTGAAGAGATTGTCTTTATTTCGGGCATCGGTTGTTCGTCGCGTTTCCCATATTACATGGAAACCTACGGGATGCACTCCATCCACGGAAGAGCAACTGCAATTGCTTCTGGCTTGAAGATTTCACGTCCAGAACTCAGCGTTTGGATTATTACTGGTGATGGAGATTCTCTGTCGATCGGTGGAAATCACTTCATCCATTTGCTTCGCCGCAATATCGACGTGAACATTTTGTTGTTCAACAATGAGATTTACGGACTTACGAAAGGTCAGTATTCTCCTACGTCGGAGCTTGGAAAAGTGACCAAATCAACCCCAATGGGATCAGTGGATCACCCGTTCAATCCGCTGGCTTTGGTGTTGGGTGCTGATGGAACATTTGTGGCGCGCTCGATGGACCGCGATCCAATTCACTTAAGAACCATATTGAAGCGTGCAAACGCTCACAAAGGCTCGTCGTTGGTGGAAATCTACCAAAACTGCAACGTATTTAACGATGGTGCATTTGAGGTATTCACCGAGAAGTCGAGCAAGGCAGATGAAACCTTGTTTATCGAGCACGGACAGCCATTGGTTTTCGGTGCACAAAAAGACAAAGGGATTGTGATTGATGGCTTCACGCCAAGAGTGGTATCGTTGAATGATGTTTCTGCGAATGATCTTTGGATTCACGATGAAACCGATCGTGTGAAAGCGGGAATTTTAACACGCTTCTTCGACGATCCTAAACATGGCCCACATTTCCCAAGACCATTTGGAGTGTTTTACGCGGAAAACCGTTTTACTTACGAAACGGCATTGAATCAGCAGCTTGAAGATGCCATTGCAGCGAAAGGCCCAGGAGATCTGGATGCGCTTCTTCGCGGCACAAACACTTGGCAAGTAAAAGGTTAAGCTAGATTATTCGGGCTGATATTTTTCGATGCGCATGCCCACTTCCATAATCATTGGGAGTTCGGGTGTTTGCATGGCTTGGTACACGCTGAATTCATATTTCCCTTTCAAGGGGAAACGAAGGTTGCGTTTGAACATGATTTGGCTGTCCCAGATATCGCCTAATCCGGAGCCTGTCCACTTCCCATTTGGATCTTGAAGTACAAGTTCGACGGTGTCTTGCGCTGTTTTTCCGTTCGGGAATTTCGTTTTCATAAACACATACAGGTTGCTGTATTGGTAGCCTTCTGCATGGCGGATGTTGAGGTAAAAGTTATTTCCGGATGTGGTATCGGCGATGTCGACCGCGAAAGTTACTGGAGCAGTAGATTTCCACACATTGTTTTCGATGGCAATGTTGTCTTCAAACACGCGCGTTTGGTCGCAGCTGCTCATTACGAGGACCGCAAACAAACTTAAAATCAGGAGATTAATCTTTCTTTTCACTGTTTGGATTGGGGTTCTGCGGTGGACGATTCGGGCGGTTTCTCCGATTTTGATTTCGGTTGGGATTGTTGCCTTGTTGCGGAGTCGGTTTGTTTTCGGGCGCACCGCCTTGGTTTTGAGGACGAGGTGGTTGAGGTGGACGCTGTTGCTGTTGTTGTTGTGGACGATTTTGCGGCCTATTTGCATCAGGTTTGTTCTCACCTTGCACTCGAGGCTGCTGAGGCTGTGGGCGATTCTGATTTTGCTGCGGACGTTGCTGTTGCTGCGGTCTTTGCTGCTGTTGCGCTTGTGGCGGTCGCTGTTGTTGAACAGGGCGATTTTCTGCTGTTGTGGCAGTACTTACTTCACCTTCGGGACGGCTACCTGGCTTTTTCTTTTTCTTCTTCTTGTTTTTCTTGCTCGCATCGAAACGGGTGAGGCTGTCTTGTCCAACCACATTTTCGTAGTCTGGATCTTTTTCAACCTCGATAATTTCCTTTTTGCTGAGCAGGGCTTCGGGTTTTTCACCCGCTTTGTTCATGGCGATGATTTCCTTCACCCGGTGAACTGGCACCGCGATGAAGTTGCCTAAATCTTCGAAATAGGCGTAAAACATGACCCTTCTGAAGATGTCGGTTTTTTGATGTACCGCATTGCCTTTCAAGGTTTCGAGTTTCACGTTCGACTCTGGAAAATCCTTGATGGCATCCAAGTACGAATCAAGCTCGTAGTTGAGGCAGCATTTGAGTTTTCCGCATTGGCCGGCAAGCTTCTGTGGATTTAAAGAGAGTTGTTGGTAACGTGCTGCACTGGTGTTCACCGATCTGAAATCGCGGAGCCAAGTGGAGCAGCAAAGTTCACGGCCGCAGGATCCAATTCCGCCGAGGCGGGCACTTTCCTGGCGAGAGCCAATCTGACGCATCTCAACACGGATGCGGAATTCATCAGCCAAGTGGCGAATGAGTTCACGAAAATCTACGCGTTCGTCGGAGGTGTAATAGAAGATTGCTTTGGTGCCATCGCCTTGGTATTCCACATCGCTGATTTTCATGTTGAGCTTCAGTTCTGTGGCCATGGCGCGTGCGCGGAGCATGGTAGGGTTTTCCCGATCAACGGCTTGTTGCCATTTTTCGATATCGGTTGGACGTGCTTTTCGGTAAACGGCTTTGATGCTCGAATCAGACTGAACGCCAAGCTTTTTCATCTGAAGGCGCACCAATTCTCCGGTCATGGAAACCATGCCGAGATCGTGTCCAGGAGAGGCTTCAACAGCAACGGCATCGCCAACTGCAAGTCCTGAAACATCTCCAATTTTAAAGAATTCTTTTCGGGAGTTTTTGAAACGTACTTCTACGATGTCGCAAGCGGGCATTCCTGCGGGTTGTTCCATATTGGACAACCAGTCGAACACCGGTAATTTTGAACATCCTCCTACGCCACAAGCCCCGTTATTGTTACATCCGGCAGGTAATCCACCACGTCCGGAAGAGCAGCTACTACATCCCATTCTATTTCTTGATCGCTATATGTAAACAGTTGATGCTGGTACGAAAACGCGATTGGTTTTACGCATCAACCGACACGCAAATCTAAAGAATAAAACTTCAAAATAATCCGACCCCTGCAGATGCCGAATCAAGCATTCGTTTTTGCGAATTTTTCTTTTCTAAAAACGTCTGAAATCAAGATGCAGCAATCGAAGAAGATGATCTTTCCGTGTCCATTTCGTTCGATGTGCAAAATAGCATCGTTCACGTATGTGCTGATTTCGGCGTAGTTGCCGGGATGGAAGAAGCGGGCAAATTTGTCGAGGAAACCGTTTTCTTGGTCGGTTAGTCGGTTCAGGGATGGCTGATGGTTTTTCAAGACCGTTTGTCGGATCATGAACAAACCGTAAGTGAGGAAGCCTTTCTGCCATTCGCGACCCTTCTTTTGGAAGCTGTCGGCTTGGTTGATCAGTTCGGTGATGTTGTATTGGTAACAGGCGAGCATCCAATTTCGAAAGAGATCGAGTTGTTCGTCGGATTCGTCTTGGTTTTCGAGCAGCCATTTCGCCAGCGACACGTTTCCTTCGGCAATTTCAGAAACCTTGCGAGCGGCTTCATTGGTTGATTCAACGAGGCTGTGGATAACCGCTGCACATTCTTCTATCGAGTACGCTTCAATTTTTTGCAGTTGTGCTCTTGATAGAATGGTGCTCAACAAATCTTGAGGCTTTTCGGAAACAAGAATAATGAGGGTTTTATCAGAAGGTTCTTCAAGCGACTTTAGGAGACGGTTGGCCGTTTCCACATTCATGAATTCGGGCAGCCAAATGATGAAGAACTTGTAGCCATCTTCCACAGAAACCATGCTGAGTTGGCGGATGATTTCGGAGGCTTCTTCAACATAAATTTTCGGCTGTTTGTTGCCGGCGTTGATGTAATCGAGCCAATTGTCTACACCCATGTATGGATTAACCAATAAGCAATCGCGAAATTCGGTGATCAATTCGTTAGAAACGCCTTTGCTTTTTGTGTTTTCCTTGATCATCGGAAAAGACAAGTGGAGATCGGGATGAATCAATTTGGCCATTTTGATGCAAGCCGAGCATTTCCCGCAGGAATCATTTGGAGTGGGGGCTGCGCAGGCAAGGTATTGCACATAGGCAAGAGCCAGCGGAAGGGCTCCACATCCTTCAGGTCCTGCAAAAAGTCGTGTATGTGCAACTCGACCTTCGGAGGCATTGGAGATTAATTTTTTCTTGATGGCTTCGTGGCCAACTACTGCGCTAAACTGCATGCGACGAAGGTAAGGAATAAATTTTACCTCTCTCCCTAACCCTCTCTCCACGGGCGAGAGGGGATTGATCGCGAACGCCGTGTGTTTTTATTTTACAGTGTGATTGCCGATTTATTCCGAAATTGCCGCCGGTGGAAAAGAAAAAAGAAACAGCCATTCAACGCATCCTTCAAAACCTTCGATTCAAGTATCGACTGGTGGTGATGAACGAGGAAACCTACGAGGAACGTTATTCCTTGAAGCTTTCCCAGCTGAATCTATTCACTGCCATTGGTCTCATTGCCATTGCGTTGATTCTTATCACCACTTGGGTAATCGCCTTCACGCCTTTGCGGGAATATATTCCTGGTTATTCGAGCGATGTGAATATGCGCAGGAACCTCATTGAGTTGGCCTCGAAGGTAGATTCGCTGGAAAAGGATGCTACAGAGAAAAAGCTGCTGCTCGAGAATATCCGAACGGTTATCACCGGAAATACCCGAAACGACAAACCCGCAGCCCGTGGTGGTGAAAAAACACAGCCGCAAAACGTCCGCTTAACGCCATCGGATCAAGAAGCCAAGTTTCGCAACGAAGTGGAAGAAGCCGATCGGTACGACATCAACGCCCAATTGTCGAATACACGGTTGAGTCAGATTAGTAACTATTATTTTTTCCCGCCATTGAAGGGGAAATTGACCACGGTTTTCAATCCCGCGGAGCGACATTTTGGGATAGACATCGTTGCTCCACGTAACGAATCGGTAAAGGCAACACTCGATGGAACGGTGATTTTTGCCGGTTGGACCTCCGAGTCGGGGCATGTGATCCACATCCAACATGCCAATAACTTAGTGTCTGTGTATGAGCACAATGCTGTATTGTTGAAGAAGGAAGGTCAAACCGTGAAGGCTGGTGAAGCCATTGCGATTACTGGAAATTCAGGAGAGTTGAGTACTTCTCCACACCTGCATTTTGAATTGTGGTTCGATGGAAATCCTGTAGATCCACAAGAATTGATGGTGTTTTAGTACATCCCAACTTGTTGGAAATTACCGTTTTTGAGTTGGAATATTTCTGCCCAAACAAAAAGCAGATTGGTTACTTCTGAAATCCTGATAAACAGTATTTTTGAAGCCGAATTATGGGAATTAAATCAATACTGGCAAAGCCGATTGCATCGTTGGTTGCATCGCAGGTGAAGAAATGGAGCATGCGTCCGTTCGAAACCCAGCGCAATGTGTTTAACGAATTGATCCGTAAAGGTCGAAACACGCAATTCGGGAAGGATCACGGTTTTGATCAAATCCATACTTATGAAGATTTCAAGAAACGCGTTCCGGTGCGCGACTACGAAGGATTTCGTCCCTACATCGACCAAGTAACAAAGGGCGCGAAAGACATCCTTTGGCCAGGCAAACCAATTTATTTCTGCAAAACGTCGGGCACCACTTCGGGCACGAAATACATTCCCATCACCAGCGATTCAATCCACAACCACATCGACTCTGCACGCAATGCACTGTTGATGTACATCCACGAAAGTGGAAATTCGAAATTCCTTGACGGCAACTTGATTTTCTTGTCTGGAAGTCCGGTGTTGAGTGAAATTGGCGGTATTCCACTTGGGCGACTAAGCGGCATTGTGAACCATCACGTTCCGGGCTATCTGCGCAGAAACCAGCTTCCTAGTAACGAAACGAATTGTATTGAAGATTGGGAAACCAAGGTGCGCAAAATTGCGGATGAAACGATCACTAAACCAATGTCGCTGATCAGCGGGATTCCTTCTTGGGTGCAGATGTATTTTGAAATTCTGCAGGAAAAAACGGGAGGGAAGGACATCAAGGAAATCTTCCCAGAATTTTCGGTGTTTGTGTATGGTGGAGTGAACTATGAACCTTATCGTTCGCGCTTCGAAAAGCTGATTGGCAAAAAGATCGATTCTGTGGAGTTGTTTCCTGCGTCTGAAGGCTTCTTTGCTTACCAAGACAAACAACCTTCAGAAGGCTTGTTGTTGATTTTAGATTCAGGAATTTTCTACGAATTCATCCCAGCAGATTCATTCTTTGATGAAAATCCAACGCGCCTCAGTTTGGAGGAAGTGGAACTCGGTGTGAATTATGCCTTAATCTTGAGCAACAATGCAGGTTTGTGGGCATACAACATCGGCGACACGGTGAAATTCGTCTCCAAGAATCCTTACCGAATTGTTGTAAGTGGACGCATCAAGCATTTCACATCCGCCTTTGGCGAACACGTTATCGCTGAAGAAGTTGAACAGGCATTAAAGGAAGCATCCTTGGGTGAGAATGTGGAGATTGTAGAGTTTACAGTCGCGCCGCAAGTAACACCTGATTCTGGCTTGCCTTACCATGAATGGTTTGTGGAGTTCAACCAGAAGCCATCCGATCCGGAAAGGTTCCGCAACAAAATCGACAAAGCACTTCAAGACCGAAACATCTATTACAAAGACCTGATCAAAGGGAACGTGCTGCAGCCGTTGGTTATCAGAAGTTTGGAGAAGGATTCTTTTGTGAAGTACATGAAATCACAAGGAAAACTGGGTGGTCAGAACAAGGTTCCTCGTTTGAGCAACGACCGAAAAATAGCCGAAGTGCTCAGCGATTTCACTACCGAAAGTTGGGGCAATTAATTTTGGCACTTTCCTTGCAAAGCGCCGCCGGCTGGAATTGAGTTTTCAGATTAATTACAATCAATATGAGATTTACACGATTCTTTATCGCATTGTTATTGCCTTTGGCGATGGTTTCCTGCGCCGAGGAAGAGGAGCCAGAAGTAGAAACAGATCCTCGAACCAAATTCACCGGCAACTGGACGGTTTCAGAAGAAACAGCAGGAGTTGCAACAGGAACCTATCCATCTACTATCACGCTCGACTCTGCAAACACCACTCAAATTGTGATTGCAAACATCTTCAACTTGGGCAATACTGCCACAGTGAAGGCCTCTGTTTCGAGCAGCAATCTCACCATTACTAATCAATCTGTTACAGGCATTTCCATCGCCGGAACCGGCTCATTTGCGGGCAACTCGTTCGTGTTGAATTACACTGCCAATGATGGTTCCGCCACCGAATCTGTTAAAGCAACTTACTCCAAATAAATAAATTCCGAACCCATGAATATCCTCCGTTATACCACTGCTTTTGTACTTGCTGCCGGATTAATTGCTGGTGCAGCGTCTTGTTCACAAAGAACTGTTACCCGCGTTGAGCCTAATAAAGTGATCGACCTCAGCGGCCGATGGAATGAAACCGATGCTCGTCTTTGCGCTGAAAGTCTCGTTTCGCAAGCTTTAGGCGGCGATTGGTTGGGCAATTTTAGCAACGCCCAAAAACAGAAACCTGTTGTTGTAGTTGGCTTGGTGAGAAACAACAGCCATGAGCACATGGATACCGAAATCTTCACCAAGGATGTGGAGAAGGCATTCATCAAAAGCACCATGATTCGCCTTGTTACTGCTGGTGAGAAACGAAATGAACTTCGCGGTGAACGTGCCGATCAACAAGATTTTTCGTCTGCAGAAACCATGAAGAAATTTGGTCGTGAAATTGGCGCTGATTTCATCATGCAAGGCACTGTAAAATCGATTGTTGACTCCTACGGAAAAGAGAAAACCACTTTTTGGCAGGTAGATCTAGAACTCACCAACATCGAAACCAACGAAATCGTTTGGATTGGTGATTACAAAGGCAAAAAGTACATCGTAAACTAATTCTCGAACCTGCTCCTGATGCTGAAGTCAGCTAAACTATTCGGGGTTGCAGGTCTGTTTTTCCTTCTTTCGCTCCAAGCTTGTCGACCGTATCATGTTCGGCAACAGAAGTATATTCAATTGGTTCAACAAGAGCAGTTTGCACTTGCTGAAGACCAACTTGAAGCTTCCAAAAAAGGCAAGAAGAAGGAGAAGCACAAGTTGTTGTACGTCCTCAATCGCGGCTATGCGGCTTTTCACCAAGGCAAATGGCAAGAAAGCTCGCAGTGGTTCATGAAAGCCGATCGGTTGGTTGAAGACTACCGCAAACAGCTTGGCTATGATGCGCTTTCGTTGCTCGTAAATGCCAATGTGAAGCCTTACAAAGCCGAAGATTTTGAAGTGGTGATGATGCACTACTTCCACACGTTGGCTTTCTTAAAACAACGCAATTTCGAATCTGCTTTGGTGGAATGCCGGAGGATGAACATCAGCTTGTCGGAGATGTATTTTAAAACATCCACCAAGCCCAAATACAAAGACGATGCGTTTGGACATCTCTTGATGGGACTCACTTACGAAGGAGCTGGCGACATCAACAATGCCTTCATTGCTTATCGAAACGCCTACGAGATTTTCAATACCGATTATGCTTCGTTTTTTGAAACCCACGTTCCTACACAGCTAAAGGAAGATCTTGTGCGCACTGCATCCATTTTAGGGTTTAGAAACGAAGTGGATTTTTACCGCAAAGAATTTAAACTCGATTCCGCTCAACTCAACCGCACCAAACCGTTTGCTGAAGCGGTGATCTTTTGGCAAAATGGTCTTGGCCCCGTGAAGGAACAATGGTCGATCGATTTTGTGATTACCCAGCAAGCTGGATTTATCCAGTTTAACAATGCTGGTTTGGGACTGAATTTCGCCTTCCCGGTTTCTGGGATGAACAATCAAGATGTGACGAACCTCTCGAATTTGCGGGTTTTCAAAGTTGCTTTTCCGAAATATATCAGTCGTCCGAAAGTGTTCACCCAAGCGCAAGCCAGTGTGAATGGCGTTACTCGATCTTTCGAAGTTGCTCAACCGCTCGAGGCCATCGCCTTCAAAAGCCTCAGCGACCGATTTGCCCGTGAAATGGGAACTGCCATCCTGCGCTTAGCGCTCAAGAAGGCCACCGAATATGCCATTCGACAAGAAAACAAGGATGCCGGTGCGATTATGGGCATCGCCAATGCCATCACCGAACAAGCTGATACAAGATACTGGGCAACTCTGCCTTCTTCGATTTCCTATCTAAGAATTCCTCTTCAGGAGGGGAAAAACAAGGTGATTTTGCGTGCAAACCGATTGAATAACGCCATCGCCCGAACTGATACAATAACGATCGAAGCGCAAAAAGGTCGGATCTACTACGAGGTTTATAATACCATCAAGCCTTAGCGCCACAAGGTGAAATACCCTCGTCGGCTTTCCGATTCGCCTTCAATGTTTACCAAATAATAATATGTCCCTTCGGGCAATTGTGTGCCGTTTACCACATTTCCTTGGTTCGCTACACCACTCCAATCATTTTGGTAATTCTGGTTTTCGTACATCAGATTTCCCCATCGGTCGAACACCTGTAAACGAATTGCTTTTATCGACGGACCTGTAATCACAAACTGATCGAATTTCCCATCACCATTGGGCGAGAATCCTTCAGGGATAAAGACTGCCGGTTCGTTGGAAAGACATTCAGGGTCGTCGGGGCTGAGGATGGTGATTACTACCAGGTCAGAATCTCGGCAAGCGCCGTTTGAGACGGTCCACCAGAGGTAGGCGTTGCCGGTTTCAACCGGCAGGAGGGCGGTGTTTTGGAACTCAGGATCTTGGATTGTTGCGTTGTCGGTGATGAGGTTCCAGTACGAACTGCCGAAATCTGGAATCACAGCTTGAAGGAATGCCGTGTCGTTCAAGCAAGTGATGATGTTCGGTCCACCGTTCGCAAAAGGTGTTTCGAGGAAGATCATTTCAACGGTATCGCTTACCGTGCAGAAGTTATTGGTGATCGACCATGCCATCGCGCGCAAACCGGGTTCTTCGGCAAACAGACTTGCATTGGGATCATTCAAACTGCTGATTTCTGCAGGATTGTCGATAAAGATCCAGGTTCCTACACCAACATCTGGATTATTTCCATCGAGGATCGCTTCTTGTCCGCAGATTTGTTGATCTGGACCTGCATCGGCAAATGCTGGACTTTCGCTGCGCACAATCTGTAAAGTATCACTGCTAATACAGTTGCCGATGGTGATTGCGTAAACCACTTGAGTGGTTCCAAGGGAGACTTCTGTAAGGATGGTATTGCTCAAATCTGGATTCGTAATTGTTCCAGATGCACCTAAGATGCTCCATTGTCCGCCATCGGGCGTAGCAGAAATCAACAAACTGTCGGTGCACAAATTGGCGTCATCCATTACGGTTGCAGGCTCAGATGGTGCTGCGTAGGTAATGGTTACTTGATCTGATTGCGTAGCACAAGTTCCGTTTGAAGCCGTAAATGTGAAGATGTTTTGTCCCGGAAATAAAGCGCTCACCGATGTTGTATCGTTGTTCGGCGATTCAATTTCAACTCCTACAGCGCTCCAAGTTATACTGGCAAAATCGTCATCTGCCAAACCAACAAGCACATAGGCGTCTTCGCACAAGCTGGTATCAACTCCTGCAAATACGGGCGACAAGGCTTGCCAAGTAGTGAGCACCATCGTATCTCGGCTCACACAAGCTCCATTGGTGATTGAATATTCTATTTGTTGAGGTCCGTTAAAGGATGTAAATGCCAACACTGATGGGAATTGCGGTTGATCGAATGTGCCATCTCCACTGAGGAATGTCCAAAGTGAACTAGCGGTTCCGGCTTCACTCCCGTTAATTTCTGCCACATTTCCACAAATCTCTTGGTCAGGACCTGCATCTGCAATTACTGTGAGGGTTTGTGCATTCACAATAACTTGATCCGAACTCGCCAAGCAAACACCGTTGCTCACAGTCCAATTAAGAAACAACAAGCCAGTTGGAATATTCTCAACCACCGAATTTGCTGAGTTAGGATTCACAATATCACCGTTCCCAGCAATGATGCTCCACTGTCCGATACCCACCAAAGGAATCTCGGCGTTCAGCACGACCGAATCTCCACACACAGTAATATCGCTTCCTGCTGCAGCCGTTGAAGGACTTTCAAAGCGTGTAATCGTTACCTGATCGGTTGATGCAGGACAATTTCCACTCAAAGTTGTCCATTGAAATACGTTTGCTCCAACACCCAAGTCACTCACGGATGTGCTCGCATTTTGAGGGTTTGCAATTGTTCCGCTACCGCTGATAAGCGACCAAATTCCATTGCCCGAAATGGGTGCAGTGGCGCTGAGATTTATATTGCTTCCACAAATATCCGAATCGCTTCCTGCCAACGCTGGAGATGGTGGAAGCTGCCTGATTATCGTAACCTCGTCGGATGATGCTGTACATGCCCCGTTGCTAATTGTCCAGCGGAAAACATTTGCTCCAGGAGCCAGATTCGAAACATTGGTGCTTGCAGATCCAGCGTTAGCGATGGTTCCAGATCCTGTGATGATCGACCAAACGCCAGTTCCAACACTTGGATTGTTGCCTGTTAACTGAACAGAAGCCGCACAAATCGTTTGATCCAATCCCGCAGATGCCACGGTTGGCGATACAAATCTGGTGATTGTCACTTCATCGAATGTTACGCAACTTCCATTGGTGACGGTCCATCGGAACACATTGGAACCAATGGACAAATTGCTCACCGAACTGTTTGCAGTATTGATTTGTGCAATCGTGCCTGTTCCTGAAATTACAGTCCAAACGCCAGTTCCTACAGTTGGTGCAGTTGCTTCGAAATTGCTCACTGTCGAACAAACTTGTTGATCGCCGCCTGCACTAGCGGATGTTGGATTTTGATCCACTAGAATCGATACAGTATCGCTTGTAGAAGGGCAAGCTCCGCTCGAAACGGTCCAAATTAAGCTATTCAAACCCGGACTTAATCCATTTACTGCAGAAGTTGCAGAAGATGGGTTGTCGATGATTCCAGCGCCCACCAAAACGGTCCAAAAACCAGTGCCCACAGTTGGAGGAATAGCTGCTAAGATTGCAGAAGTTGCACAGGTTTGTAAATCAGTTCCTGCTGCTGCTTGTGAAGGAGCGGCGGTTCGGGTAATCGTAACTTGGCTAAAAGCTTCAGGACAAGCACCATTTGTAACAGTCCATTTAAACACGTTGGCACCAAGCCCGAGATTGCTCACGGTGGTGTTAGGATTGTTGGCATTTTGAATGACGCCGCTCCCACTAACCAAAGTCCAAATACCTGTATTTCCTGCACCAGCAGCGGATGCATTTAATGTTGCGGATGTAGCACAAACCGATTGATCAATTCCGGCATTGGATACGGGTGCTGCCAAAACTTGAAATACGATATCGTCAGTAGAAGCCGGACAGGTTCCATTGGTGATAGTCCATCGCAAAACCACCTGACCAAGCGATAACCCGCTGATGGATGTGTTGGGATTGTTAGACGCTAGAATGTTTGCAGAACCGCTGATTACCGACCAAGTTCCAGTTCCCACTGTTGGAACGTTTGCGCTCAAGGTTTGATCGGTATTACAAACCGTTGCATCTGATCCTGCAACTGCCGTAGAAGGACTTTGAAACCGTTGGATGCTTACTTCATCAATACTTGGCTGACAGAAACCATTGGTGATGGTCCAACGAAAAACGTTCGTGCCATTGCCCAAGCCTGTAACTTGTGTTTGAGGGTTAGATGCATTGGTAAATGTTCCAGATCCAGACACTACACTCCAGCTTCCAACGCCTGTAACAGGTGTATTTGCTGAAAGCTGAACCGAGTTTCCACAAACATTTTGGTCGCTGCCCGCGGATGCCACTGTTGGTGAAGATTGAACAGTAATGATCACCTCATCAATTGATGGAGTGCAAACGCCATTGGTTATGCTCCAACGAAGGATATTTTGGCCAACCGAAAGTCCCGAAACAGAGCTATTGGGCTGACTCGCATTGCTGAAAACTGCCGTTCCTGAAACAACTGTCCATGTTCCAGATCCAACTATAGGAGAATTTCCATTGAGCGTTGCCGTAGTTGCGCAAATCGTTTGATCTTGACCCGCCAAGGCGGAAGTTGGCGCAGGATTCACAGTGATCGTCACGTCATCACTAACATCAGAGCAAGTTCCACCATCGATTGTCCAACGAAAAACATTTGCTCCCAAGGATAAACCTGAAACGCTTGTGCTTTCTAGGTTGGCATTTGCAAAAATCCCGGATCCAGAAACAACTGTCCAAATACCTCCTGGTGCCGCTGTAGCGTTGAGGTTTGTGATCGGTGTACAAATGTTTTGGTCAACACCAGCAGATACACTGATGTTTGAGTTTTCTACTATTACAGAAACCTCATCGCTAGATGTTGGACACACGCCATTTGAGATTGTCCATCTGAAAGTGTTGGAGCCTGTGGATAACCCAGAAACAGAGGTGTTCGCAAGGTTTGCGTTGGCGAAAGTTCCAGTTCCCGAAATGACTGTCCACACGCCATTTCCAACTGTTGGCAAATTGCCATTAAGTGTGGTTACAGTGGCGCAAATGGTCTGATCATCTCCCGCCAAAGCTGTTGTTGGTTGCGCTTGAACGGTGATGGTAACATCGTCGAAAACACTTCCACAGGCACCTCCAGGAATAGTCCAACGAAATACGTTTGGTCCAACTGATAGTCCGGTGACACTGGTGTTCGCCAATGAAGCATTCACGAAATTCCCCGTTCCGGAAACAACGCTCCAAGATCCACCGGTTGCAGCAGTTGCAGCTAAAGTTGTTGAGTTGTTGCAGATCGTTTGGTCAATCCCAGCGTTGGGTGTGATTGGATTTGCATCTACTTCAATGCT